>JAQWCF010000043.1 GCA_028706105.1 Candidatus Margulisiibacteriota bacterium | reverse complement strand
AGACTCAATAGCCATATACAATTCTCTGCTTATACCATAAGACATTTTTTTCTCCTGATTCAGTTTTGTCTTATCCATATTATAACACCTTCCTTTTTATTTATTTGCAACTATTACATCTTCACTATTTCTGGTGACAAAATAAAAACAATCTCCGTATCTTCTTGCTCTATTGTTGTTTGACTAAAGAATGAACCTATAAACGGGATATCGCCTAGTATTGGCAAGGAGGAAACATTTCGTCTTTCGCTACTATTGATTAGCCCACCTAATACTAATTCCTCGCCATTTTTAATCTGACATTGTAAATTAATTTCTCGACTAGAAAGAACTGGATACTCGCCTGCCATAGTGGACTTCCATTGCTTAACATTATCAACTTTAAGTTTAATGACTGCAGACACCAAACCGTCTGACAAAATATTTGGTCGAATGGAAAGATTTATGCCAGAATCAATATATTGTAACTCCCAACCAACTCGGTCTGACGCACTTTCAACTGGCACTGTATAAGGGATTCTGTCTCCTACCTTGATAAAAGCTATCTCATCCTCAAGACAAATCAAGGTAGGATTAGCAAGAATTTTTGCGTCTCCTTTGCTGACTAAGATATTTAGATTATCAAACAACTTTTGCTTATCGGTCATATCCCCTACGTTTAACCCGCTCTTATAATTCTGCCAATTTATTCCCAATCCCTCTAACTTATTTTGATTAACCTCTATCAACCATGTTTTAAAATAAACCGACTTTTTATTAGTGTCCACTAATCCAACGAATGTCCGAAATTTTCTAATATCAAGCTGTGCACCTGCCACAAATATTTTCTTTTTAAGCTTATTAACTGATACCTTTAATGAAGGAAAAAGTTTTTGAGAAACAGAAAGTATCTCTTCTTCTGACAAATACTGATAGTCAAAGCAAATGCTCTGCTCTTTGATAGTTTCTGTCTGTGGCGCATTATTAGAGTAATTAAATACTGCTTGCGCACTAAAACAAAAACCACTACCTATAATTAAAACAACCAGACTAAGCTTCTTCCAAAACAACTTTTGCCCTCCCATGAAAAACTTCGAAAGAAATAATCCTTTTATCAGTTACTTTTCCCAAATATTCTTTCAAAGCATAATATCCATTTAAATTAAACGGATTCATTACAAAAATTCCTCCAGACTGTTCTTGCCATAAGCCTAAATTTGCCTGTCCGCTTTGCTGTTCTGTTAATTGCAAGGGAACAAACGATGAACCAAATAGCCTGGACATATTACCTGTCAAAAGCAAAGTGCAGACACATAAAGTAAGAAACAAATATTTATTTAAGACGCTTTGATTAATACCCATATTTGGTCTCCTTTTTCTTGAAAAATACTCTTGTTTAACAATCCATGCTCTGACAAATAACTACCCAGCGCTGGCAAATCTGACTTTAAAACATAAGCATCCAAACCTATTGATTCCTGATCCACATAAAAACTATTTATTTGTATTGGTTGCTGTAAAAAATCTGTTATCTTGTCTAACAGAAGGTAATTATTCTTCTTAACCTCTTTAGCAAACATCGTTTGCTTTGCAAAATAATACTGTTTATTGCTTTCTAGCTGTCTACTTACTGAGTCAGAATTAACCCTATTACCTTGTATCTTTATCACTACAAAATTAACTACCATTAAACAAACAAGAATACTCAAAACTATCAACATTCTTCTGTTTCTATTTTTTGTTTCCTTGATAGTTAGTAGTTTCACGCTCTCCTCTGAGTCTGTGTTGTATAAAACTACAGCATTATTTCCTTTTTTCTTAAAAGAAAAATAAAACTGTTCTGGTGCAAAAGGTAACCTTTCAGACAACTGCAAACGTATCTTCTCTTCTAAATTAACATTGTCCTGACAAGTAACGACCATTTCTTTCAGTTGCCTAGACATTTTCTATGCTTCTCCTAAAGTGAAAGGCTTCCAAGACATGCTCAAGTTTGATGTTTTCATTACTTTCTAAGTCTGCGATGGTACGTGCTACCTTCAACAATCGATTCAGTGCCCTACCACTTAGAGAGTAACGCTTTAGGGCTCTCCTAATGAAATCAGTGGTGTTTTCTGCAACCTTACAATAAATACCTATGTCTCGATCTGACATCTCGGCATTTAAAGTAATGCCTTTGCCTGCAAACCGCTGACGCTGAATGTTTCTTGCACTTTCTACACGTTTTTGAATATCACAAGAAGGCTCTGCTTGTTGAGTGCTTAATAAATCATCTTCAGAAACAGGACTCATTTCCACAACTAAATCAAAACGATCTATTAATGGGCCTGACATTTTTCTAAAATACTGAAGTTTCTGATGACCATTACAAGTACAAGAAACAGTCGGATGCGTCGAATACCCACACGGACAAGGGTTGGCGCTGGCGACAAGAATAAAGGAAGCTGGGTACTTATAACTATTTGAGGCCCTTGCCACAGTTACTTCGCCATCCTCCATCGGCTGTCTAAGTGATTCTAGTGATTTTCTATCAAACTCCAATATTTCATCTAAAAACAAAACTCCTTTGTGTGCCAAGCTAACTTCTCCTGGCTTAGAACTAGAAGTTCCTCCTATCAGCCCAGCATAACTAATGGTGTGATGTGGCGAACGAAATGGCCTACTTTTAAAAATAGACCCTCTTTTTGTTTTACCAGAAACACTATGAATTTTAATAACATCCAAAGCCTCCTCTTCTGATAAATCCGGTAAAATCGAAGGGAACCTTTTGGCAATCATGCTTTTACCGCAACCTGGTGGGCCAATCAGAAAAAAGTTATGTCCTCCTGATGCAGCTATCTCTCCAGCTCGTTTAGCAAAGCCTTGTCCTTTAACCTCAGAAAAATCTAAAGCATGCTTGATTCTCTCTTTCTTTTTCAAGCCTCTCTGATAAACAACAATCTCTCCTGACGCCAAAATATCGATAACTTCTGTTAACGTGCTGATAGCAACCACCTGAACATCTTCAACCAAGGACGCCTCTTCCGCATTCTCCTTAGGCACAAAAACATATTTAATGTCTTTCTCTTTAGCAAGAATGCTAACTAGTAATACTCCTTGAACTGCCTTTACTCTTCCATCCAAACCAAGCTCACCAATCATCATAAACTTTTCAGCAATATTTATACTCAGCTGTCCCGTGCTCACCAAAACAGCAATAGCAATAGGCAAATCATAATATGCGCCTACCTTCCTCACTTCTGCTGGAGCCAAATTAATAGTCAGCGACTTATTAATAGGAACCTGATACCCGGAATTCTTGATTGCGGATATTACTCTTTCCTTGCTTTCCTTAACAACTGTATCAGGCAGCCCAACAATAGTTATAGAAGGCAAACCATTCCGGCTATCTACCTCGCAATCCACCAACACTGGTTCTATTCCACAGGCGGCAACACTATAAATTCTACTTAACATAACAAGCTCCTTACGTACTAATACTATTAATTATATTTATTTACGTTGTCTTGTCAAGGAGATATTTTTGCTACGTCAGTTTTATTAAATTAAAACAAGAAAGCTAGAGAGGTATTGAAAAGGAAACCATTCAAGCCAAGAGTCTGCCACTCAGTATGGCTAACAGCTTCATCTGCAATAAAGCTTGCGCCAAAAGTCCATCTAAGGCTCATCACAAAATTTAAATCATCAAAAATCCAAACCTTTGGCATATTTGACCATATTTCAGCTAAAGCGTGATATCCCAATGCATCTCTATATTTAATCTCCGCACCTGATGCTTTCATCCTATTATTAGAATACCTGTTTATCCCCATCCCAATATTAAAATGATATCCACCATTTAACGAATTAAACAACATTCTCCGAACAGTACAAGAAATAAAAGTACTATTAAATTTATTCTTATCTGCTTTCGCTGCAATATTTGCCATGCGCTCCAAAACCCCTGCGCCACATTCAACGCTATAGTTTTGTGGTAAGTCTAAATAATAAAACAAACCTATCTCGGAAATCTGATTGATAAACACATCTTTCGTGCTTCCGTCTGCATACTCATGTGTATCAAACACTGGGATTTGTTCTCCTATCCCTGAAGCATAAGAAAACCTAAGCCCTTTCTTGTTTCCATAATCTCTTGCGCTAACAATGCTTACCTCATCAAAAGTTATAATTTTTTCTTTAATTTCTTCTTTAAGGATCTCAAAAACACCAGAGTCTCCCATCAAAGTAATATACTCGTCGTTTTCTTCAAGAACCTGCCCTGTAAAAAATTCTCCGGATTTCGTTATCAATGATAGGGGAAAGGAAATGGTTAAAAGAATTAAAAAAAGCGCGATTATTCTTTTCATCTTTAGTACACTATAACAAAACTACATTTATTTTGAAACAGAATAAGTATCCGCCATATAGGAGCTACGGACTAAGGGCCCAGCGATAATTTGTAAACCAATACTTTTACCTAAAGCAATATACTCTTCGTACTCCTCTAATTCCACATATCTTTTAACTTCAAATGATTTCTTACTAGGAGCTAGATATTGACCAATTGTCATAATATCAATCCCTTTTTCTTGAACAGTTTTAATTAATTCAAGAACCTGTTCCTTTGTTTCCCCTACTCCAACCATGATTCCGGTCTTAACTAAAATACTGGGATTCTTTTTCTTGGCATACTCTAAAAGCTTTAAAGATACATCAAAATTACCTTCTGGCCTTATCTGCTGAAAACCCGAGCGAACTGTTTCCAAATTATGGTTAAACACATAAGGTTTCTTAACTAAAACTGCATCTATTGCTACTGTATCGCCCTTAAAGTCTGGAGTTAGCACTTCTATCTTTACCTCTGGATATACCTGCCTAACTTTATCTATAACATCTGCAAAAACACTTGCCCCACCATCAGGCAAATCATCACGTGTTACTGAGGTCAAAACCAAATACTTAATATTAAATCTTTTAATTGTATCGATAATCTTAGGCGCATCATCAGGCGGTAAAGGCAAGCCAGCCTTTGCTTTCTTAATCCCACAGAATCCACAGTTTCTAGTACAAGTATCTCCCAAAAGCAGAAAAGTAACTCTCCCTTTAGAAAAACATTCTCCTCTGTTCGGACACTTTGCTTCCTCACAAACAGTACAAATATCTTGAGGTAGCGATTTGGTGTTATAAAGTTTTTTGCGGTATTCGTTAATTAAAAAAGCAGGTAGTTTCATTAAAGCAGTTCTACAAACAACTCTCCATAAGTTGGGTGAGCAAGAACAAGTCTTCTTAGTGATGATATATTCATTTTTTCTTGTACCGCCAGACACATTACAGCAATTATTTCATCTGCATAAGCACCAATAAGATGCGCGCCAACAATAATGTCGTTTTTAAAAATAATCTTCATAAAACCTTCAGTCTCTTTTTCGATATGTGCTCGCCCCAATTGTTCATATGTAATCTTTTTCACAACACAATCGTTAGCGTCTTTTTCTCTAATACCCACAGAAGCAATCGCGGGTGAAATGTAAACAACACTTGGAATAACTCTCTCGTGGTCTATCGGGATGTCTTTTAAAAAATATCTACCCAGTTGTTTGCCCTGGTCTGCTGCAGAATGTGCAAACAAACTAATTCCATTAGTATCCCCAATCGCATAAATATTTTCTTCCGAGGTTTGAAAGTTACCATTCACTTGCAAAAATCCTCGTTTATCTTTATCTAGCTTTAGACTAGTTTCTGGCAAATAAAGAGTTCTGCCTGTCGCAACAAACACAAATTCGTTCTTTAATTTATTGCCATTACTTAACTCAATTGTAAGATCCTCGGCAATAGCTGTGGCCTGAACATTTTCCAAAACATTGACTCTTTTTTTCTTGAGCATTTTCTTAGCCTCAGCAATAATGTCCTCGTCATAATAAGCTAAAATCGAAGGCATTGCTTCCAATAAATCGATAGAAACACCAAAACTAGAAAAGAAAAATGCCATCTCTATTCCGATAGCTCCACCACCGATAATTGTCATCGTTTGAGGAAGTTTTTTTAACTGAAAAATGTTTTCGTTAGTATAAACATTGGGTAAATCCTTGATGCCATTAAGTATTCCCGGAAAAGAAGGCTTTGTTCCACTAGCCAAAATAAGCTTATCAAAAGTTATCTGTTTTCCCGTCGCAGTTTCTAGCTTATTCTTACCAAAACTTGTCACTCTTTCTTTGTAAACATCGATGCCTTTAGCTGAGAGGCGCTGCTCAACCCCAGTGGCCATTCTGCTGATTGTTCTTTCAGAAAATGACTGCAAATCTTCCAGTGAAAAGTATTTATTATCTTTATCATGCTCAATTCGCTGTCTTTTTAATTCTGACATTAACTTGGCGCGATGCAAATAACCTTTACTAGGAATACATCCAGCATTAAGGCATGTTCCACCAAAGGCACGCTCCTCAAACATTGCAACCTTCCAGCCCTTATGGATAACATAAGATGCGACTTCGTTTCCTGCAGGACCACCACCAATAATTACGACATCATAATGCATAAGTTTATTATAACGTTTAATTGTTGATTTGTTTATGTGTTTAATTAATCCCCTTTATCAAGGAGCAATCCATACGAAACATTGATAATCAAATCATATTAAGGTATATTTTAAAAATGCGTTCGGTTTCGAAAAATTTAATATTTATTTTTCTTTTTCCGCTTCTTCTCTCTGCAAACACTACGTCTTTTTTTTCTTTAATCGATATTTACTACGAAAAAGCACAAGAAGCTATTTCTCAAAATAACAATACTCGAGCCGAATCTGCTATAGTTAGAATAGAAAAATATTTTCAAAAAATAAAAGAACTCCCCACTCTCTCCGAAGACGATCAAGCACGATTAAAACTAAACATCGCACTAGTTGATACCTTGAAAAAAAGCATCAAAAAAACACAAGAGCCCATAAAACAAGAAGATTCATTTGTGTTAAAAAATAGTTCTTTAGCCATCAACCCTAATGCTTTAAACATCCTAAACACAAACTTTGATTATGCCTATAATGGAATGGCCGGCAAAGGTGGCTTCCAGTTTTTGGCTGGTTCTAGCAAAAGTCTACTGTATAATATTGACAACAATCTTTTCATAAATGGGAGTCCATGGAATCTTAGACTTTCTGGATATAACGACCTTCAAAATCAAACAAATGATAGTTATAGAATAAATGCCAATATAAATAAACTTATTGGGGGCATTCAATCTTATACAAACATTGAGTTAGCGACTGGGGGCAAAAGCTCAAAACAACACTTCCTTGCGTCTATTGCGGGCAATAAAGAAGCTGGGGGCATTCTCTACTCAGGATCATACAAACTCAAGGCTGCCGCAGATAATAGTTCGTATCAGCATCTAGACTTTGCAGGAAATAAAAAGAATGCCGGAAAACTGTTTGATAAAGACTTATCGCTAAAAGCAGGACTCGATACAGACCTATACACATCATCTACGTCACAAACAAACTATACTTTAAGATATGAACAAAAAATGGATGATAATAAAGAGGATATTCGCAATAAGCTCTATTATTCCTTAAATCCTGATAATAACAGCGCTGACTATCTAGGCTTCTTTAATAGCTACAGAATAAAACTAGGCAGAGGGTTTGAGGACTTAAATATTAATTTTGATATTAAGTCTTATCCTAACTCAAATAGCGACTACGTTAGAATTGGTGGGGATAAAAACTTCCTTTTAAACATAAATAAAACACAGAACAAAAGCTACAAATGGAAAGCAGACACATATATGTATCAAAATACTGCTGCCTCGTATCTTAAAGTAGGATATGCAATTAATGAAAAAAACTATGAAGACACGTCCCTCTTCTCTGTATTCTCTCCTGAAATATCCAGAGTCCAGTACTTTAACGCAAACACATCTTATAGCTCTATAAAATTATATGAAAATGGTTCCATTTCTTTTAATGAAACAAAATTAGAACAAGCGTCTCATATTGAGCTAATACTTTATGATAATATAGGGGCAGTGGCAAGTAACCTCAACATAAACTCAGATTGGACTTTAAAAGAATTATTAGGAATACCCGAATGGGATTTTGTTGCGAACTTTAACTGGCTCGCAGCTAGCAGTTCAAGTTTTAATTTTATGTTCACATTTATGTGGACACCTGGAGGCACAAAATGAAAAAACAAATAGCAAAAATATTCCTAATTACAATCTTAATAGGAGCCTTTTCCCTTGGACATGCTCAAGAAGAGAAAACCGAATCTGAATTAATTAATTTCTATTTTGGGGAATATTACAAACAACTTGAGGATATTTCTAAAACTATAGATAAACAATCCGGACAATATAAAAACATTGTAAAAGCGCAAGAACGTCTAGATGAACTTAAGAAAAAAACAGAAAAAGGATTAGATGATAAAATTCAAAATGCTTTAACCAAAAAAGCGAAACAGTACTTAAGAAAAAAAGGATTACCACATGGATATGCTTTCCTTAAAAAAATTGAAGGCAATAAAAAAACTATAGACAAATATCTAAAATACGCAAAAAACTTCTACTCGGCCGATTGGGACAATATCCAGGCTGACCTTGTTGATGATGCGGTTGGTTATTTATTAAAGCCTTTCCCAGGCGCTGACCAAGCTTATACTTTCCTTAAATGGTATAAAAAACAATGGGACGAACTGTGGAATGATATAAGAAGAATTAACATGGATGCACTAGCTAAAAAAATGATAAATGATGACCAACTATTTGCTCTTTCAGGAAAAGCTAGAGAAGAATACTTCTTTAGCAAATACCTTGGTTATGCAGGAGAAAAAGCGACTCCTCTACAGCCAGTTTTCATGAATACTAAAAGTGAAGACAGAAACATTGTTTTACAAAGAGCAACAATGGTTGATTACGCAAAATCTATAGAGTCTGGTAAGGCAGGAACAGCCAAAGGACAAACTCCTTGGGATGGAAAAAGTAATCTTATTGATGACTACGACAAAATGGTCTGGTTCTATAAACATTTCTTTGTTTCTAAAATATTAACCGTCTACAAACAAAAACAACAACTTCTTGATATGCAAGCAAAAGTCAAAGAAGAAGCTGAAACAATGGAAGAAATTGCGGCACTTGCTCCCTTTGAAGACTTTATAAATGACTATTTGGCAATTGCTCAGTCTGAAGCAGAGGCAGCAATAAAACTAGCAAAGCAACAAGAACCTGAGGAAAAGGAAGACACTTCTATCGTAGAGCAACTCCCTAAACCAAAACCAGTGGATTTAAATACAATGGATAGAATTGAAAAAGCAAAAGTGCTTGAAAGGGCTAACAAACAACATGAAAAAAATTTGAAAGAATTTGCTGATATTCAAGAAACATACAATAAAAATAAAATAAAATATTACGAAGAAACTCAATGGAATGATCTAGAGAATGGCTTATGGTTCGCAAGTCAGGATCAAGAAGATCCTACTGATCACGCGCTGAATATACAAGCACAGTATATAATGAAGCTAGATTATTTTGTAAACAACATGCTTGACCGTTTTGAGATACAAAAATTTCCTGTTTTTTATAACCATGACTATTCACGACAAGTTGAACAAAACAAAACTAATTATGTTAAGTTTTCAAAAACACTTGCAGAACTAAACGGTGCACTGTCTGTCTGTAACAGCTATCTAAACTCTGAATCGCCCAAAAAATACTTAGCAATACTCTCAAAAATAAAACTTACAGGGATAGACGGCATTGATTATGGGCTTGTTCTAAGCATGAAAAGATTTATAACAGACATAAATGGCGTAGAGCCCATGCATGAATCTGTTAAAACGCTTATTGAGACAATGAAAGAAGAACTGCAAAGAGAAAAAGAAATCAAAGAAAAACTAGATAAACAAAAAAAATTCTATCGTGTCTTACAATCTAAAACCACGTCATTTACAGATTTTGTACAAAAGGCAGAACAAGCAGTGATTAGCTTAAGAGACTTTCTCTCCTCAAAAAACATGAAAAATCACGACGCAGACAGAGCAAGCTTAAGGAGTTTAATTAACATAATGGCAGCAAACATAAACACAATATACGCTTCAGCTGAATGTAGCCAGCCATTTATGACAAGCACAACAAGCCTTCTGTATGAAAACTGGGAGCAACAAGTACTCGGCAAATATGATGACCAGGACTGGCAATCATACTACAAAAAACAAATAGACATTGCCTCTAGTCTAGAAGCACAAATGGTAGAAATAAAAAATCTTAGTAGCTACTATATCCTTAACAGCGCTTCTCTCCCCATGTATGAAAACAGAGCAGTTACTAAAGAACAAAGTGAAATTGACAAAGAAAGAGCAACAATTATTAAGAATGCTGAAAAAACCATTATTGAAATCAACTCGGATCTAAGCAAAGTCAATAAATTAAGAAACACCTGGGACTCAAACAAAAAAGACTTGAACTCTTTTATAAAGCAATACATGTCTAATTCACCGTCTAACCCCCGCCTTATTCAAACAAACTCTTCATTTCAAGAGGAAACTGAAAAAAAGGTACTAAAGTTTGAAGTATGGGTAGAAAAATTTAAACAAACAGTAATAAGTTATAATAAAAGAATACGTGAACAAAAGACTGAAGCAGACAGAATTGATAAACAAGAAAATGATAGAATCTATAAATACTTTTCAGAAATAAGATTCAACGAAATATCTAACTATTTGCGTAATATAAAGTTTTTAAAAAATGACATCCAAAGTTCTGAACAGTACTTTCCTATCTATATAGAAACCGATATCGCAAAAGCAAAAATTCTATATATGTATTTATATAACAAATTTGAAGCAGAAAATAATAACTATAACCAAGTAGAACGCTTATACTTAGAGGGTTTTCATAAAGACTATCAAGCAAAGGCAACGACTATTTTTTCAGACATTGCGGATACTTTACTTGATATGGACTCTATCCTTGCAAACATGAAAAGAGCCTTAGAAAAAGAAAATGTGAGAACTTATGAGCTAGAACAAAATGCTCATAAAATAGATTCATCGGAACCTATCAGCAAACTAATCTATGGAGAATTAGACTCGGATAATGATGGCGTGCCAGACAGTGTTGAGATTGGGCTAGGGACTGACCCAACAAATGAAGAAAGTGGGTTTGGAATAATCAGCGGAACCGCAACAATAAGTGGTGGTCAAAGCCTAAACTTTTCCTCAAAAACAGTTTCTACAGGAACATCTTCTTCTCTTGGAAATATTTTTGTTCAACCAAACTTTGGAGGACCACCCAGCTATGCTGTACTACATGGTGCAGCCTTCGAAGAAATAACTGGACGAAACACAGTGCCTAAACCTGTTGGATCAAACTATAAAGAACCTGCACCTAAAATATCCGGGGTAGGGAAAACTTACGCCATGACCTGGTTTCCGGAAAATGCCTATTTTGCTGTTGTAAAAATAATTCGCAATCCCAATTCTAACACAGTAGTTGTTGATTATTGGTTCAAGCCTGATGGAGGAACGTTCAGCTTTTAATCTGAATAATATTTTGACAAAACAATAAAATGCTCTATAGCCCATTAGAAATTTGGATAACAAATCAACAAATGTATCTGTTATATATACTAAATTTAAAAAAAGCTGAAGTACAAGTCCTATTTAGCTTGGGATAAATTATTTTTACTGACGATAAATTAACACAATGCGCAAGAAGACAATATCACTACCCATAACCCCACCACCTAAGCTTGGGCTGAAAGCAGGCAGAATTAATGCTGTAGCGTTTCAACAAATAACTCAAACATTAACAGACCTAAGTATACCCAAAAGTTACTCAGAAAAGCTTGCAAATACTATATTAAGACTCACTCCGGGTTCAATTGATTTACTCGTTAAATGGAAACTCTTAGCCGAACAAGAAGCAGAAATCATCAAACTAAGAGACCTCGTAAGTATTACTAAAATGATTAAAAATACCAAACAAGCTGGCTTCACTTCTGAAATCAAAAAGCTTCTTGCCAGTTACATCTCCTCACCAAACATTCAAATCAATAAGTTGTCTAAGAACAGGCAAACTCATTTATTAAGTAGACTTGTCCCGGTTAACAAGCTTGAAAAGCTAGTTAATCCACCATTAAATGTTTCACTCAACACTGTTTTCGAAATTCTTGATTCCCGCTTTGAGCTTATAGAGCAAATTGATGAGGCGCTGCAGTTTGTTACAGAACATAAAACAGAGATGAATGGAGATTCTATTATCTGGAGGTTCTTTATTATGTATGGACTAAACGTTGGTAAAGAAAACTTTTTAGAAGCAGAGCTTTTTGTTGAAGCAAATGCACATAAGTTTCGTAAAGGTTACCGGGAATCAGATACAGGCAAAACAGCAGCATGGCGAAACATTGCTGATTATGGACTTGCAGAAACTAAAAAAATGCATTCACTCTACACTCAACATTAAAATCAACTTTTGTTTTCTTATGAAACAAAAAAAGAGAGAACAAATTGTTCTCCCTTTTTATAACTGACCATTAATGATTTAACTAATTTATTAGAATGTGTATCCTACCATTAATACCATATTAGAATTTTGTAATTCTAAACCAGCCAAGATTTTATTGACCTTATTTGGAGTAAAATCAGCTTGCACACCTAAAACTAAATCTGTTGACGATACTGATACGCCACCAGCTGTAGTATTAACCCAAGTAAGACCTATATATGGAATATATCGAATGCCTTCATAGTTCATGGAATATCCAACATTCCCATTAATCCCAAGACTGGAAGTACCTGAATAAGCAGTATAGCTTGCGCCAACCCATGGTTTAATATACTGATCCATATCCGCTGGTACATTAAAATATTTGTTTACTCCGATTGAAATAGGAGTTGACCCACTAGCAAAATCTAAGCCTGCTGTAAAATCCATATCGCTAGAGAAAGAATACTGTGCTACTGCACCAAAGGTTCCATTCCCTCCAGAGGACCATGTGCCACCAACTTCTAAAGTTTCTGCTGGAGCAAAAAACCCAACATTAGCTCCGGCTAAAACTAAAGACATACTTGCCATTACCATAATAATTAATATTTTTTTCATAAACTTCTCCTTTAGTATAATGCTTAAAACTTCTTACCTTATTGTAACCCATGTCCCCTTTCTTTAAATACTCTCAAGTAATTATACCCTGTTTTGAAAGCTATTCAACACACAAATTTTTCTTTATATAAATAACAATGTCCCAAAGCGCTTTCTGGAGAGAGTGAGTAGTATGTTCAGCTAATAATCAGTTATTTTTAAATTTTTCTGGGTGAGGCAAGCGGAATTTTTACAGCTCCACTTGATAAGCATTGCAAATTTAGTGGCTGTCCACGAAAGCGAAGTTTGAGTATAGCGCGAAGCCCTTAAGAAAAGAACTATTTGTGTCGCATATGTGGGAATAAAAGAACGTCTCTGATAGAAGTTTGACCCGTAATAAGCATAATTACTCTATCTATCCCGATTCCAAGCCCACCAGTTGGAGGCATACCATATTCTAATGCTTCAACGAAATCTTCATCCATCATATGTGCCTCTTCATCACCAGCTGCTCTTTGTGCAACTTGCTCTTCAAATCTCGCCTTCTGATCTATTGCATCATTTAACTCAGAATAAGCGTTAGCTATTTCCATTGTGTTAACAACTAGCTCAAACCTCTCAACTAACTCTGGATTATCACGATGTTTTTTGGCAAGTGGTGATGTTTCCAACGGATAGTCTGTCACAAACGTTGGATGAATTAACTTTAATTCTACCTTTTCATCGTATAAGAAATTAACAAGCTGACCAACTGAAGAATGCTCTTCTTTCAGATGCATGCCTTTGGCTTCAATTTCTTTTTTAAGCTCTTCGAAAGTTTTACCTTGGATATCTATACCAGAAAACTTCTTAATAAGGTCTGTCATGGTCGCTCTGGTCCAAGGAGGAGTAAAATCTATATCGTTTCCGTCATAAACTATCTTGTAACTTCCAGTCATATCCATCACCAAAGAAGAAATAACATCTTCGGCCAAATCCATCATGTCGTTGTAATCTGCATAGGCTTGATATAACTCTAATAAAGTATATTCAGGATTATGTTTGTAAGAAATACCTTCGTTTCTAAAAACTCTACCTATTTCATAAACTTTCTCAAATCCACCAACAATAAGTCTCTTTAAATGTAACTCAAGAGCTATTCTCATATAAAGCTTCATATCAAGCGCATTATGGTGAGTAGTAAAGGGTCTGGCTGTTGCTCCGCCTGCTATCGCATGCAACACTGGAGTTTCAACCTCCATAAAGCCTTTTTCTTCAAACTTTTTTCTTATTAAAGAAATTATTTTGCTTCTTTTAGCAAAAACATCTTTAATCTCTGGATTAGCAATCAAATCAAGATATCTTTTGCGATATCTAAGTTCCTTGTCTTGAAGACCATGAAATTTCTCTGGGAGTGGGTTTAACGATTTAGAAAGCAATTTATATTCTGAAACCTTAATCGTTAGTTCACCGGTTCTAGTAATAAAAAGCTCACCTGTTACAGCAATAAAATCTCCAATGTCTAGCTTCATATATGATTCATATGCCTCAGCACCTAAAATGTCTTCTTTAGCATACACCTGCAACTTAGTCTGCTCATCCATTAAGTTACCAAAGGATGCTTTGCCGTGACCTCTTTTGGCAATTAGACGTCCAGCAGTCGAAACAACCACACCTTCTTTGCCAGCCTCAACTTCTTGCTGATGTTTTTCTTTTATTTCCGTAAGAGTGGATTCTCTGTGATAAAAAGCTGGATATGGTTCTATCCCGGCAGCCCGTAGTTCTGCTACTTTTTCTCTTCTTATTTTAAATTCATCAATATGTTCTTGTTGTTCCATCGCGTAAATTATTATATAGCTAAAAGCCAAAAGCTGAAAGCATAAAGCTTAATGCAATTTTATTTTATAAGTTTCGATATATTAAACATGAATAATAAAATAATAGCTCTTGGTCTGCATGAAATAATGCTCAATAATTATTCGACAGACCTAAAATCTTTCCAAACAATAGACATAGGCAATCTGCAATATTACGAATTTCCCACCTTTGAATTTAGCTTAACGGTAAACCAACTGGAAACCTTAAGAATAAACCCAAGCCTAAACAACATCCAAAAACTTACAACTGAGTTTTGTAGGGAGATTAAAAAGGCAACACAAATAGACATTGGATTGTGCAGAGAGCAAAACCTTAACCAACTATACCCTATAACTGCACACTATCACATTGCCAGACTATATCTTGGTGTAATTTACCAACATATTAATTTGTTTAAAGACACAATAAACTTTCAAGAACTTGTACCTCTTCTAGAGGAAATACAAAAATGGTACTCTGCTGAACTTGCTAAAATAACTCCGGAAATGTCAGAAAAACAAATTGAAACACAGCTGGCTCTTTGCCTTGTTAGGAAGACAAATCTATTTATTAGAAACTTAAGCAACCTATTTCCAAGCCAAATGACAAATTATCCTTTACTAATAAAACCATTGCCTAATTTATTTTTACGTTAAGACCTCATCTTTTTCTTTTTGAAATGCAATTTAATCAAACACTTTTTTGTTAGCGAGGCTAACTTGGCTTTATTGAAAGTGAACTTTTTGATTCTCTATGTTAAGGCTGGAAATGAAGCCTTAACAATCCGCTAATCCCTAAGCAAACTCGCTTCATTAAAATTTGGGATATTTCTAGTCACCCTATAAGCTATTATTGTTTTCACTCTATATAATTCAGGCTGCGGGAGCATTGCGCAATTATCTTCTCTTGATTAAGTGTCGTTAAATGACAAATTAATGAACGAATAGCACCGCATGTTACAGAAGGTCTAGCGCAAGGCGCAGCCTAAGCGTTAATAGCTTATAGATATAGTTATCGAAATTCAGCGTAATTCAGAAACACGATGTTTCTGAGCGTTCAACCGAACCAGGACGGTGAGTTTGAACGGTAGCTGAATAAGATTTACGTTATCTAAGCTATGTAATTTCGTGTGCAAGAGTTAATTAATAAAAAAATCTGGATTTATAAGGGCGGCAATGCTATTGCTCCGCTTA
>JAQWCF010000042.1 GCA_028706105.1 Candidatus Margulisiibacteriota bacterium | reverse complement strand
CATCCCAGCATCATCAGTAAAGTCTATTTTATTCTCTGCCTTTGCTTTTTCATGAGCTTCTCTTATAAGCTTAGTCTTAAAGGCCTGTGGCGTTTGCACTATTCCCAAACTTACTCGCTCCAAAACTTTAACTACTTCTCCCTCAGCACCAAGCTGATAAATAGTATTACTGGAAGGAATGCAAGGGACTACGGCTTTATAAAACTTAAGTTGCTTAACTATTCTATTAACTGTGTCTGCATCAATATTTGGTCTAGCTGCGTCATGGATAAAAACATAATCAGCAGCCACTGCTTTTAGTCCATTAAATGAAGAAATTTGCCTTGTGTCTCCACCTTTAACAATATGAACCTTTGAATAGTTCTCTAAAGCAATAAAACTATTAACCTTATCTAAATACTCTTCACTTAAAACTAAAATTATTTCTTTAACAAAATCCAAATCATTAAAAAATGCTAGTGACCATTCTAGTAGCGGCTTACCCTGATAATTTATAAATTGCTTGGGAGTCCTTGTTCCTAGTCTGGAACCTGTGCCAGAGGCAAGTATTACAACGGAGATGTCTAACATAGATTTATTATACTGTTTATTCACCCTTCCGTCAGCTACGCTTCGAGAACATTTCGACATTTCGACAGGCTCAACGCATCGCTCCGCTCAATGACCACCTCAGCGACCAGCTGACACCTTCCCTTAAAAAGGGAAGGATTAGTCGTTTATTTGTTAATGAAATGGTGTAATTACCTTGAACTTATATTATACTTCTCATAAGCTATGCCAAAAATTATCAACATATTAAAGCTTGAGCAAGTTAAATTTATTTTAGTTGGCATTCTAAATACCATCTTTAGTTATATAATTTATTCTTTTTTTATTTTACTACACTTTAATTTTGCTTTTGCAGCAACAGCATCTTATCTCCTTGGAATACTCTTTAACTTCAAAACATATGGGTCGTTAGTGTTCAAAAATAGTGACAATAAACTTATTTTTAAATTTGTTTTTTCTTATCTGATAATTTATTCTCTTTATGTTGGAATTATCAAAATATTTTTGGTTTTTGGATTTAATGAACTAATAAGCGGTGCGATTAGTACAATAATTACAGCCTTAATGTCCTATTTTACAAATAAATACTATGTGTTTAAAACTAATTAATAAAAAAGGAGAAAAAATATGCAAAACATTGGATTAATGATGACCTACAACGAAGAAGATATTATTGAAGAAACCATGGAAAGTCATAAAAAATACTTTGATAAAATACTTGTACTAGATGGCTCTACAGATAAAACACCTGAAATACTCCAAAGTTATAATAACGTAGTCTACTATTTAAGAGATGAGCAAATATTCCCCAAAAGAAAGGTCACTGATGGGTCAAGACAGTTCCTACTTGAAGAAGCACAAAAAAGATATGGCTATGATGGTTGGTTTTCTTTGCTACATGGCGATGAAATATTTGTGGATAATCCTAACGAAATAACAGTAAAAGCAGAAAAACAAGGTGCGGACATTGTTAATTGGCATATGCTGAACTTTTTTTTACATACTTCTCAAAAAGAAAACTACGATGACTTTGCTCCATTAAATGAAAGACTAAAATACTTCAACCCTGGTGGACTGGAAATACGACAATTTAAAAACAAAAAAGGAATATTTTTTAAATTAGACCAAATAGCTAGGGTTCTTCCATACGGACTTAAAAATAAACCACTTTGGGATTATCCAATTATCAGACATTATCCAGAAAGGTCTATAAGACAAAAACTGAATAGACCAACCAATGGTTTTAAATCAGATAATCCAAATATTTTTGAAAAAAAAGACATTGAAAAAATTAAAGATACTTTATTTAAAGACACCCTTGACCCAAAAAATCTTCAAACTCGCATCTATAATGGTTCTTTTCATGAGTTTGAACCTGGGAAGAGACCATCATTCATCAAACAATGGTTAGATTGGAGACACTACAAAGAAGTTGATTGGGGAGTAGCTGGACTGCTTATTCCAAGCAAACATATGGAGTATAGAAAACGTATTTTTAGATAGTTCTTTATTGTTAATTGCCTATTCTCGCTTTCAGCTCGAGGAATATACAGAACTCGAGACTATCACCCAGCAGAAAACACATTTATTTACTTATGAACTAAGGTGCTGCTGACCCTCTCCAAACATTTGGAGAGGGTGACGTCAATGTGCTTTGTTAGAAGTTTTTAATAACTTACGTCGGGTGATGTAATCGTCCTTATTTTCCTACGTTTCATTTCATTAAGCATTAGATATTCACTTCCGTACTGTTCTTCAGTTCAATTAATTGGGTGTTTGAAAACATAATTCTAGTTTATTCTGTATTTCCATACTCTTCCACTATTCATCTTTTCACTGTTTACTATTCACCATTAAATATTTACTACTTGTATTCCACCATCTAAACCCTTTATAATTTATAAAAAGAAAAAAGGAGGAAAAAAATGAGCTTATTCGATCAAGTTAACACATCAAAATCCGCGATGGAACAAAAAACATCTGAAAAACATGTACCTATACTAAAAGTTGAAAGACTAAATGACAGCACAGTGCTAGTTAATGTTAATGCAGGTGGAGGAAAACATCCAAATGAAATGGACCATTGGTTTCAGTGGACAATTATTAGAGTTAATGAACTCTACGTTGGAAGAACAGAATTCTCTGCAGTAATCATGGAACCAGTCACAACCTTTGCTTTAAATGTAAAGCCTGGTGCAGTTATTACAGCAAGATCCAGATGTAACGTACATGGAATTTGGGAATCAGACCCAGTAACGGTTTAATAACTTATCCCCCTCCTTTGCTTATCGCAAAGGTTTCCCCCTTATAAAGGGGGATTTAGGTGGGAATTAATTACTTCACAAACTTTATTAAAATTATCGGAAATTTCTTGATTAGAAAATCTAATAACTGTAAGGTTATAAATACTTAATCTTTCTGTCCGAATTTGATCATATTGAAACTGGTCGTTATCATAATGATAACTTCCATCTATTTCTATAACCAACTTAGCTTTTGAACAATAAAAATCAACAATATAATGGTCTATAACTTTTTGTCTTTGAAACCTATAGGTATGTTCTTTTAAGAACTGGAACCAAAGCATACATTCAGCTTTAGTCATTTCTTTTCGCAGTTTTTTTGCTTTTTCTGTAAGTTTTGGATTATAAGGTGGTGTTTTGCCATTAGAAATTAGTCCATTATTAATTAGCCAATCTTTGTCTACATAATAAACCATAAATATATTATACATGAAATAATTCCCCCTTTATAAGGGGGACACTCTGTTTTGCTTTAAAAAACAGAGAGGGGGATTACCTAACTACGATATTCACTAATTTATTCGGGACGATAATCTCTTTAACTATCTCTTTATTCTCAAGGTAACTAGCTAAACTTACTTTTGCTACTTTTAACATTTCTTCTTTTGCTGAACCAATGGGAAAAGTCTCTTTTGCTCTCAATTTACCATTAATCATAAAGACCACTTCACAAGTGTCTAAGCCCAAATAGTTGTTATCATACTTTGGCCACTTTTGTTTATGTACACTAAACTTGTTACCAAGCAACTCACACCAACATTCTTCGGCAAGATGAGGAGCATATGGCGCCAACAAAATAAGCAATGTTTCTAGCAACACTCTAGGCAATTTGTCTAATTTACCCAAATCGTTAACGTAAACCATTAACGCACTAATAGCTGTATTAAACTTATATGCATCCGTATCTTCTGTCACTTTTTTTATCGTCTGATGCATTGTCCTTAAGCTATCCTCCGTTGGTGAAGCAGAAACAAGATCTTTTTCAAAAAGGCGCCAAACCTTTTCCAGAAATCTTCTTGTTCCAATAATATTCTTTGTTGACCAAGGCTTACTTACTTCAAGTGGACCCATAAACATTTCATACAATCTTAAAACATCTGCGCCTGACTCTTGAATGACATCATCAGGGTTTACAACATTACCTAAAGACTTAGACATCTTTTGACCATCTTCGCCCATAATAAGTCCTTGATTAGTGAGCTTATAAAAAGGTTCTTTAGTAGGAACTACGCCAATATCAAACAAAAACTTATGCCAAAAGCGAGCATACAAAAGATGCAAGACAGCATGTTCTGCGCCACCAATATAAGAATCAACAGGCAACCAGTATTTAAGCTTATCAATATCCGCTAACTTTTCACTATTAAGTGGGTCTATGTAACGAAGAAAATACCAAGACGAACCAGCCCATTGTGGCATTGTGTTGGACTCTCTTTCTGCTTTTTCCCCACATTTCGGACAAGTAGTTTCCATCCATTCTCGAATATTTACCAAAGGAGATTCTCCTGTACCAGATGGCTCATATTTATCAACTTTGGGTAACTCCAACGGAAGTTCACTCTCAGGAATACCAACAACTCCACAAGTAGGACAATGTACAACGGGAATAGGCTCACCCCAATAGCGTTGACGAGAAAAAACCCAGTCCCTTAATTTAAAATTAACAGCGCCCTTGCCTGCTCCTTTTTTTTCTAAAAAAGCGATTACTGCCTTCTTGAATTCCGCAGTCGTAAGTCCATTGTATTCACCAGAATTAATAGCGATACCTTCTCCAGTAAAAGTAGCCCCTAAATCCCCTAAAGGGGACTTGTTATCTTTAACTACTTGGATAATTGGCAACCCAAAGACAGTTGCAAACTCAAAATCTCTTTCATCGTGAGCTGGGACTGCCATAATAGCGCCCGTTCCATAGGAACTAAGAACATAATCCGCTATCCAAACAGGAATCTTTGTTCCATTTAAAGGGTTAAGCGCATAGGCACCAGTAAAGGCACCTGTTTTTTCTTTGTTTAAAAAAACTCTTTCAGTATCAGACATCAAACTTGCCTTACGAATATATTCCTTTATTTCTTTCTCTTGCTCAGCAATTGTTATCTTCTTAACCAAAGGATGCTCTGGTGAAAGAACCATGTAAGTTGCACCATATAGAGTGTCTGGTCTAGTTGTATATACTTTGATAACATCATCACTGTTATCCAGCTGAAAATCCACTTCAGCACCTATACTTTTGCCTATCCAGTTTCTCTGCATAAGTTTAATGGCTTCAGGCCAATCAAGCTCTTCTAGGTCAGCTAAAAGTCTTTCAGCATAAGCGGTAATCTTCAGCATCCACTGACGAAGTTTTTTCTTGGTAACTTGCTCGCCACAGCGTTCGCATTTACCATCCACAACCTCTTCGTTAGCAAGCCCTGTCTTGCAGGAAGGGCACCAATTAATAGGAAAAGTATCCTCGTAGGCTAAACCATTTTCGAGGAGCTTTAAAAAAATCCATTGTGTCCACTTAAAATAATGAGGATCTGTTGTATCTATCTCTCGATCCCAATCATAGGAAAATCCGATGCTTTTGATCTGACGTTTGAAATTATCAATATTTGCTTGTGTAGTTATAGCTGGCTGTGTACCTGTTTTAATGGCATAGTTTTCAGCTGGCAATCCAAACGCATCCCAACCCATTGGATGAAGAACATTAAAACCATTCATACGCTTGAATCTTGCTAAGATATCTGAAGCCGTATACCCTTCTGGATGTCCAACATGTAAACCTGCTCCTGATGGATAGGGAAACATGTCTAAAATATAGTAACGTTTATCTTTTGGGAAAGAGCTATCTTCAACAGTTTTGTATATCTGTGCTTCATCCCACTTATCTTGCCACTTTTTCTCGAAATTTAAATGATTATACATAGGGGTAAATTGTAAATGGTTAATGGTTAATCGTAAATAGGAAATAGATGATTGGAGGAATGGAGGGAAAGAACCCCCACTGTCTCGTAAGCGAGACATCTCCCCTCAAGGGGGAGATAAATTCAAACTAAAATTTATTAAAAATTCTGCGCTCACCCCTGTGGGGAGCTGTCCGCCTGAGGCGGACTGAGGGGGTATTTATAATAGTAAATAGTAAATGGTAAAAAGGAAGAAAGTTGATTTGTTTATAGTTTCGTCATCATCGGACTTGTTCCAATAATCTATTATTCGTCAACTTTTATAATATTTTTTAAAACGACAGATTCCCGCCTACGCGGGAATGACACTAATAATCACAATAATGGGTATACACCAAGCTAAATTAAAATTAAACAATCAAACACATAAACAGAATTTTAGCTATTTAAATAAGGCACATATTTTCTGTCCTCTTGAGCAATATGAGTCAACCACCAATCTCTAAGAAAGCGTAAAAGTTCTAGTTGCTTTTCTGCATTGCTATGCTTCGCGTTTTTCACTTTCAATGTCTCTCTTCTAAGTATATTATGAAGTTCGCGATGATGATTTAACTCTGGGTACCCTATCTCCTCCATTAATTCCTCTTCATCCATCAAATGATGAATAGAATAATCAACAAGAGTCTTAACTAGCACAGAGATGTCCACAACTTCACCGCTTACAGCAGACTGATACAGCTCATTGATAATATCTAAAATGCCCTGATGTTGGCCATCAATCTTGACATTTCCAACCTCTAAGTACTTATCCCAAACAATAAACTTAGCACCCATAATTGAAAAGTATACCAAAACTACTAACTTCTAAACAAGTAAATACTTAGCTCTAAAAAAGCCTTCTGCTTGAGGGCTCAAGTAGAAAAATGCTAAGATAGCTAATATGAAACAAGTAACAGCAATTCTCGGAGCAATGCCAGAAGAAGTCAGTAAAATCATTGCAAACATGACTATCACTCGCGAACATTCTTGGAATAGTTTTATTATTTATGAGGGACAACTTGAAAATACAGCTGTAATTGTTGCAAAATCTGGTGTAGGCAAAATTATGTCTTCTATGTTTACCCAATATCTAGCAAATAACTTTTCAATTAAGCAAATAATCTTTACTGGTCTTGCTGGAGGAATAAGTAACAATTTAAACATCGGGGATATTATTATTGCCGAAGATTTAGTTCAATACGACATGGATGTAACTAATCTAGGTTTTAAAATTGGGCAAATTCCCTATACAGACATAAGGTTTATCCCCTGCGACAAAAAACTGATTGCTTTAGCTAAAACATATAAAAGTAACAAACATCAAGTACATCTCGGCAGAATTCTGACAGGAGATACCTTCGTCACCCACGAACAACAGCTATTACTAATAAACAAATTCCAAGAACTACAGGGTGATGCAGTGGAAATGGAAGGAGCTGCAGTAGCTTTGGTCGCTTTCTTAAACAATATTCCCTGTATCATCATCGGAACCATCTCAGACAAAGCAGATGGTAGCGCTTTAGTGAATTTTAATGAATTCCTTCCGCTTGCATCAGAAAATTCTTTTAAGATTATTTCGCATATTTTGAAGGAAATTTAAACACTCCCTCTGTCCTAACGGACATCTCCCTCTCAAGAGGGAGAAAAATATTAACTCATAATAATTGGGTTAATAGACAAAAAATTAATAAAATCCCCACTCTTGAGAGGGGGCGAGGGGGAGTGTTATTCCTATTTATTCCTTAAAACTCTTATTATCTGCTTATCCTCTTTGGTATTATATAAACCAAACAGGTCGGATCTTGGTGAATAAGATTTATAAGAATGATAAGACCAATGCCCAACTTCTTTATTTAAAATATCCTTCATGTCTTTAACATATGTGGCTTGCTGTGGACTAGCAAATGATGAATTAAGTAATCCAGGGTTAGTTGTTCCAAACTCTCCACAAAACAATGGTACTTTATGCTTTTTTGCCCATTTAGCGTAATATTCATGAATTAAATTTTGCATAATAAATTTATTTAATAAAATTTCCTTAACATTATAGATACCAAAACCAACAGAAACGTTATAAGCAGGGTTGTTTACTGTCTTCACCCAAAAACGCACCTGATACTTCACGTCTTTTTCAATATTGTAATAAGTGGATAATGCCCCTCCACTTTGACCCCAAGTAGCCCAAGGGTTATCCTTACCCCATTTCGCCTTTGCACCGTTCGCATATAATGAGCCAGAGCCGTTCCCTGAATGATCGCTCTCCCAGTCTATGCGACACTCTATTCCACTAGTTTTTGGGTCATTCATGGCATTCCATCGTGCGGGCATTTTAGAGGCAGCAGGATTCTTCGTCCAGCCGATAAAAGATCTAGAGTTGCTAACATCATAATTAGGAACAGGAAGCCTAACAATGTTCTCACTAACATCTTTCTTGTATAGGCTAATATCATCAAACCAAACTTCTCCCTTCAAGCCTGAAAATGATAAAGATAAATTAAATTTATCCTCTTCCCTGTTTATCTCACAGTTGGATAAATCAAGGTCCACCCAAGATGTTTTATATTCCACCCATTGACCCTTTGTCTCAGAGATATATGGATTTCTGTAATATCCTCCTTTATAAGCATCAAGCCTTTTTTCCATAGGATAATCCGCGCCTAGTTCAAAATATTCAGAATCAAAAAATCCTTGGTGCGTAAATTCAATTGGTTCATACCAATGAAACTGATACATAATATTATTATCTGACAATTTGATAAAAGGATTTACATTTTTAATCTCGTTTTTTAAAGCATTACCAAACTTATTAACTGGATCGGAAATGATCAGAATATGCCTATCTCCGTTCGCTCTTAACATTTCTACTATTTCTTGGTACTTCGCATAAAGCATTTTTTCAGTAAATTTTGCAGAAGTACTTGGCTCATTGATTAAATCATAAGCAGCAATACCCTCTTCATGTTTATATTTGTCTGATATTTTTTTCCAAAATTCAGTTAGATTATACTTTTTGTTGCCCTTATAAAAACCATCTTCTTCGCCTCGCTGAACCTGCCCCGCCTCGCCAAAATAATGAAGATTAAGAATAATGCTCACTCCATGTTTTTTTGCTAAGGCTATTTGCTTGTCTAAATACTGGAAAAAATCAAACATATCGTCATCTCTAAGCCAGGAATATTGCACATAAAATCTAACAGAATTCATCCCTAGTCCAACTATTTTCAAATAATCTTCATCTTTCAACTCATATTCTGAACCAAATATTTGATAAGGGTACACAATGTTATAAACTCCGTTAGGTAAAGCAATACTATGAAAAACCACTGTCATATTATTTGTGTTAATCAACTGATCGCCAATAACTTTCCAAAGAGTAGCTTCTTGTTGAAAGACTTCTTTACCTTTATTAAATTTATGATTACTAACAAGAAATCCTAATAAAGAAAGGAATAATAAATAAAATATAAATGCAAAAACAAATGACCTCTTACCCATGGTTCTTCTCCCCCAGAAAAGACTTAAAACTTTTGGTCAGTTAACATCTCGTATGCTTCGATATATTTTGCCCTTGTTTTGTTAACTATTTCAGCAGGCAAATCAGGCACAGGTGGATTTTTATCCCAATTTAAACTCAATAAATAATCTCTAACAATTTGTTTATCAAAGCTTGGCTGATCTTTACCAACTTGATATTTGTCGGCTGGCCAAAACCTGGAAGAATCTGGAGTTAATGCTTCATCTATTAAGATAATCTTATTGTCTCTCATCCCAAACTCAAACTTAGTATCAGCAATAATTATTCCTTTAGTTTCTGCATAATCCCTAGCTGCGCAATAAAGAGCTAAACTTTTATCCATTACTTCGTCGAAAACTTCCTTGCCTACGATGTTTTTTGCTTCTGCTAAAGAAATGTTCTCATCATGTTCACCAGCTTCTGCCTTGGTGGATGGCGTGAAAAGAGGCTCATTAAGTTTCTGTGAATGTAATAGCCCTGCTGGAAGCTTAAAGCCACAAACAGTCCCTGTTTTTTTATAGTCAGTCCAACCAGAACCTGTGATGTATCCTCTGACAATACACTCCAATTTCACGACCTCTGTCTTTTTAACAAGAACAGATCGCCCTTCTAATATCCCTAAATATTCTTGTAATTCAGCAGGATACTTTGTTACGTCATCGGTTATTTTATGATTTTCAATAATATTAGCTAGTTTATCAAACCAAAAAGAAGAAATTCCATTTAGTATTTTTCCTTTATCAGGGATTGCTTGAGGTAAAATAAAATCAAATGCCGAGATCCTATCCGTAGCAACTAAAAGCAGTTTATCTCCTAATTCAAAAACTTCTCTTACTTTTCCTGACCTAAACTTCTTGATATTCTTTAACTCAAGTTCTTGCACTTTTCCCCCCTTTAGATTGAGTTCTTAACTCCTTAATTATATCCGCAACTAATAATTGCTCTTCCATGACAAAAAAATGAGCACCTTGTGCGCCTGCTTTTTTAAATTTTAGAGATAAATCTATAATATATTCCTTAATCTCGTTTTCATTATTTTCTTTTTTCAAAATATCTAAATATTGCTGAGGTATATTAATTTTAAAATTTCTCATCAAAAACTCAGCCTGACTCGTCTTTTGGATAACTCTCATGCCAGGTAAAATTGGGATGTTATAGCCTTTTTTCTTTAATAATTGCATAAAAGCGCCAAAGTCTTCTGGAGAATAAATCATCTGAGTAATTCCAAAAGTGGCACCTCTGTTAATTTTCTCAATCAAATAACCAACATTTCTTTCTACATTACCATCTTCTGGTTGAGGATAAACAGCCGCACCGATAGTGAAATCCAGCTTCTGTCCAACATGATAATCTACAGAATCTTTATCATAACCTTTTCTGAGAATATATTTACCTTCATTTAATTCGGTTATTTTTTCAATTAACTGATACGCATACTGATATTGGTCTTCGCCAGCTTTATACTCGGTTAAAACTCCAGTAGGAGGATCACCCCTTAAAGCCAGGACATTGGTAATACCTAAATAAGAATGGTCTATCAAATAATTCTCTATTTCCTTATGATTCATTTCCATACAAGTTATATGAGCGACAATCGGCACGCCAATCTTTTCTTTAATAACAAAAGAAATAGGAATAGTTCCACTTCTTAGTGACCCGCCCGCGCCTTTGGTGATGGAAATAAAATCTACTCCAGCTCCCGCAAGTACAGTTGCTTTTTCGAAAACCGAATCAACAGAATCACCGTTTCTAGGAGGGATTAATTCTGCGGAAAATGTAAACTTTTGCTCCTGAAAAATATCAGTAATGGATCTATCTTTTTTTATTAATTTGTTCATGCAGATAATATAACATGCGAAATATAATAGTTAAACTTGAAATTATTGAACAAATCTCTTTTGTTTAATAAGATATGGTTAAGACTAAAATAACCACAGGGGTTCAAATGAAAAAAGTTCTTATTATTGATAGTTGCGATTTTTTTTCTTTAACTCTTAAGCAATCCTTGCTTCCCAAACTACCAGATGACTACACTGTGTCCATTCAAAACAACTTTCTTACAAATGAAATAAAAAACTATTACTTTGACTGTTTAGTTTTTGGTATCAACAATAATACCGAAGAGGAGTTTATTTTTATCAGAGACATTAAAAAAAATTATTATCATGCTAATATATTAATTGTTGCCCAAGAGCTTACTATCGAAGGCATTAACAGATTAAAAAAATTAGGCATAAGTGCAGTATTTTTAAAGCCTGTAAATATAAATAAAATAGTTGAAAGGATAATAAAATGAAACTGAACCAGAAAATATTCCTAATCTTTGTTTTACTTTTTATCCAACTATCCTTTAGTGCAACAATAGCAGCCAGACCAAATCCTGCTAATCAAGAATATCTTATTAAATATGTTGATAATGAAATTGCTAATACTGAGCTAAAAATTAACAATATAATGAATAAAAAAATATCCGACTTTGAAGCAAATGTTTTCTCACAATACAACTCCTTCGTTAACAGCTATAAAGTTGTTTCTGTTTTTGTTTATTCCATGATACTAGCCATTCTGTTCATTGTGCTGGTTTTAATAATCAATACTTACGGACTAGCCAAAAAAACTCAAAGGCTTTACCAAACACCTCAGATTTATAAACCAAACATTGCTATCACTAGACAAAACCCCTTTTATTTCGTAACTGATGGAGACATTTTTAAGCTTTTAGGATTACTGGATTCTTGGTTAGATGAAGATGATTACATCAAAAGAATTGCAGTTCTTATGTACTACTTGCCAGATAAACTTACTCAAATTATTTGGGAAAATCTGGAAGACAAAAACTTACTGATAAATACTCTGCTAAATCTTGATGGTGTAGACCAAGCATATGTTACAGAACTAGCAGAAAGCATAAAAGGAAACATCTCTAATTTTATAGATAAAACAGATGCGCTAGGCACAGTTTTCGACAAACTTCCAGAACATCATAGAAACAAAGTCCTAAAAACAATCACTGAACAAAACATCCTACCAAAAGGATATGTGCTCAGATTTAATGATATTTTCAAGCAACCCAAGACCACCTTAAAAGAAAAATTAAATGAAATACCTGTTCAAACGCTGGCATTAGCGATACAAACTATTAACAAATCACAAACAAAAATAATTCTCACGTCCTTACAAAATAAAAAAGAGGCTGAGCTTCACAACTACTTAAAACTATTAGAAGACCAAAGAATTTGCCAAGACAGTATTGATAAAGCTAAAGAATTTATAGTAAAGTATTTCAACTATGGTGCTTAAATCTATGAATAAAGCTATTATAAATTTCATCGCCGATAAGTTTGGGATTCCAGAAAGAGCTATTAATTACATTAAACCGATGTCTATTGTTGGGAAACAAGGCAAAGGCGGCCTTCCTAAAGACCTTGTATCCATGAATATTCTCAACATGGTTAGAGGACTTTTTAATCAAATCGTTTTTGCTTCTCACTCTGTGTGGGTGTGGCCTTATTGGGTTGTTCAACAATATGACAGCAGAGGACTTGGATTTATTCCAAGAGGATTTCAACTTCCAGCCATGAATGTTGCCAATAGAAACTGGACAGCTATTGGAAAGTTAGGCAATACCAAAGAAGCTATTGTTGATGTAAGAGGACTAGTTACACCAAGAATTTATAGTTGGTCCGTGGATGTCTGGGCTTATCACAAAGGAAAACTATATGCTCCTTCTAGAATGAAATCCGTTAAACAAAGAGTTTTAGGAAGTGTACCCGTGATTGAAACGCGTTTTGAAGCTGACGACTTCTTTGTGACATCAACTGTCTTTGTTCAAACAATCCAAGATAGAGATACTATTTTCCATTCTTCTAAAATAATTAATTTTGGAGACAATGGAGCTGAAGTTTCCTTAATAATCTCGATTAGACCATATAACCCTGAAGGAATAAGCCTTATCTCTAAATGCTCTTACAAAAATCACATGTTTTTTGTTAATGGACACTTAGGTGTTGTCTTAAAAGATGAACCTACAAGAGTATTATTATCTAATTTTGACAGAGGTGATATTAACGAACTATTAGCTGATAAAACAATAGAAACGCCACAAGAAATCAAATGTAGCGCTGGGCTGGCAACTGCTGGAGCCGAATATAATTTATTTCTCAACCCTAACGAAGAAAAAATTATCGAGTGTAGAATCACTATGGATAAAAACAATGTTATCTCTAAAGATGCTTATTTAGAGGGTGACTATGAAAATTATAAACAGCAGACACTCATAGAATGGGCATCAAAAACAGCAGAAGGAATCGAAATAAGTATTCCTGACAAAAGATTAGAAAAAGCTTTTAAAACAAATGTAAGCTTTATGCTTTTGTTCCATGACGGGAAAAGCATCACCCCTGGTCCTTTTAATTATCATAATTTCTGGTTTAGAGATGCTTCTTATCTTTTACAAGCATTACTGAAGAGTGGGTTCTATGAAGAAACAAAAGAAGTTTTACAGACCTATCCATCCAGACAGCGCTTGGATGGCTTCTTTTTCTCACAAATGACTGAATGGGATAGTAATGGTGAAGCCATCTGGATTATCGCGGAATATTACCGAGTTACAAAAGACATTATTCTACTTCGTAAACTGATTCCTTCTGTTTACAATGGTGCAAAATGGATTACTAAAAAACTAAAAGAAACTTACAAAGAAAAGTCGCCCTACACTGGAATAATGCCTCTGGGGTTAAGTGCTGAGCACTTTGGAGCAAATGGCGTTTACTATTGGGATGACTACTGGTCCTTAAAAGGGTTACAAGATGCCAAGTTCTTAATTGAGCAAGTGCCAGAAGAAAAATTAGAAACTAAATTTATTGAGAAAGCTATTGAGAAACTAAAAAAAGATTTAGATGAGTCATTAAAATTTGCAGCACAAAAAGAAGGCAAACCTTGTCTACCGATTAGTCCTGACAGATACATTGATAGTGGAGCCATAGGTAGTTTAGCTGCTCTATATCCACTATATCTTTTTGACCCTTACGATGAAAGACTCGAAAATACAGTTGAAATGCTCAGAGAACGTTGTTTTACTAATGGCGCTTTCTTCCACGATATTAATCATTCTGGACACGGAACCTACCTAAACGCACATATTGCACAATACTATGTTTCTAGAAGAGACCAAAAAGCCTTAGACCTAGTTTATTGGCTACTTGATAAAGCTACCAATACTTTTACTTGGCCAGAATCCATCCATCCTTTTACCTTTGGCGGAGTTGTAGGTGATGGTCATCATGGTTGGGCTGCTGCTGACTTTTTAATGATTGTCAGGAACATGCTGATACTTGAAGAAAAAGATAAACTTATCCTTACTCCTGTTATCCCTCCTGACTGGTTACATCTCTTTGAAGAAATAAAAATGAAAAAAGCACCAACCCATTTTGGTAAGGTAAGCTTTAAATATTTAGTAACTAAGGAAAATGAACTAGAAATATCACTCAATTGTGAATTTCATACTCCACCTAAATCGATAGAAATAAATCTTCCTGTACAGATTCTAAAAACAGAAATTAATGGTTGTGATCAAGAAATCAACAGCAAAAGTTTTCTTGTTTCTCCAGATACTAATAAAATAAAAGTTTATTTTTCTAAGCTTTAAAAACCTTTAAAAGCAATAGACTCCCGATTGGCTCCGTACAAATTTTACTAAGTAAAATTTTAATTACAGCACTTTTTTGCTCTAACTGAGGAACTTTTTTTGATAAATCTAATAAAAATAGTTTATTAGATTGGGTTATTTTTTTTAATAGTTCACTTTGGATATTTTTGTAGTCATCAATCACCTTCTGTGACTCCTCGTTTTCGTTAAAATATATAAAGGCAATTTTTCTAAAACTATTACTCACTTTTAACTGTTGCGCCTCAACTTCAACTGACTCAAACTCTTCATTGTGTTGATTTAAAGAAGCAATCAATTCTTGATTATCATTAACAAAAGCATCTATCCCATTAAGTAAAATAGGATACTGCTTTAATTTTGCAAGAACCATTTTCTTGAGTTTGCTCTCATTTACATTATTACTTATCTCTAATGACCTGTTAACAAACTGAATATCTGCGATCAACATTTTGGTATTAAAAGGCTTTTCTTTAATTGAAATACTCAATAAATCTGACAGTCCGTTAAACTGAGCCTGGATAAAAACGCCATCAATATTAATTATTTCTTGCTGATACTTTAAATATAATGTTTTTATCAACTTAATCTCAAGTGATTGATTATCTGGCATACAATAAATTTTAGCTGAAAAAAAGATTAAAGACCATATAATAAAATAGTGAAGCTCTCCCCTCGAAAATACAAGATGCTTATTTATTCATGCAGCCTCGTTAATGTTTTAGAGTTCCCAGTGTTTTGCTTTTAGCTTTTTGCTTTCGGCTTTAATTAGCCATTTAAATCTCTTACAAATTGCGTTAAATGAGTGTTAATAACATCCGTACCCAAAGACCCAACAGCAGTTAATGTACTAATTGTATCCTTAACATGTTGAATTTCTTGTTGTAAGTGAAACAAAGAACCAGGATCTTCTAAGGTTTCTGAACTCTGTGCCATAAAATCAGACATTGCTAATAGTGTCTCGAAAAGTGCTTCAATTGTATTTGCCATGCTATAAAGCATTTGTTGATATTTTGATGAACCAGGTGGAGCAACTGCAATAACTTTATCAACTGAAATCTCAAAAGCAGTTTGCATAAGAGCTCTTGCCCCGCCTTCGGCAAAAGCATCTGACAATATAGCGTGATTAACTTCAGTAGAAGTTTCAGTTAAGTATTCTTGAGCAACTTGTTGTAATTTAAAAATTTCTCCTGGAGAAGCTGTTTCTGGATTTAAATTATTAATACTACTTATCAACTCAGCCCTCGCACCCGTTGAATTCGCACCCTCAGTTGTTGCATCTAGATATTCTTGCGCAGCTTGTAGCAATATAAAAATTTCTCCTGGAGAAGCTGTTGCTGGATTTAAACTATTAATTTTGTTTATCAACTCAGCTCTCGCAGCACCTAAAATAGTTGTCCCTGCTGTATAAAAAGACTCTGCATTATTCACATCTTCCATGACTATATTATTAGAGATGCTGGCACTTAATTTTTC
>JAQWCF010000041.1 GCA_028706105.1 Candidatus Margulisiibacteriota bacterium | reverse complement strand
CTACTTTATTTGTAAAATCATAAAGACCATAAACACTGAAACCAGGCTGAAACGCAAAAAGTGCACTTGAAATACAGATACAACTAACGATTAATAATTTTTTCATAATATTCTCCTTTTTTTTAATAACAAAATGTTAACAGATACTTTTTTTATTTGTTCCATACACCTACAATCACTATTCCTACTCCAGTTAGTAGTTTGTACCAGTTGTCTTCCCAAAATGCCGGTGCTCTGCCGATGTTAACTGTGACAACATCACCATAATTTAGCGTGTTTGTAGCTCCCCCCATTAATGCAGTTGCTTCGCTAGGGTTGCTGGCTTCCACTACTTGAGATGTTTGGTCACTCATGTCGTATTGAACAACGTAAATTGACCTTGGGGTTAAAAAAACTGAAAAAATAGGTTTTTCATAGTATCTAGATAATTCTGTTAATAAAAAAGTATCTAATTCAGTTAGAGTCAAATCTTTTACTACAATTCGACCTATTTGCGGAATAGAAATGCTACCTTCAGGGGTAATTATTTGTTTAGTGTTTAGCTCAGGATTATTTATAATATCTATTTCTAGTGTGTCACCAGGACAAAGTAAATTGTTGTCGAGTAGTTTGGGGTTGGCTGTTACTTCAACAGAAGAAAGTATTTCTATGTTTCCACTAGTTGTCATGAGTGCGCCTTGAAGCACAATAACACTTGCACTGGGAGTCATTCGAGCTCCCTTTACTATTAGTATGGCATTGTCTGCTGTAATTGTTTTCATAATTGCAGGCTTATGAACAATTGCCGGCTTGATTTTTTTTGTAGCTTTTAAGGATTCAGACTCAACGGCAAAAAGAGGAAGACATAATAGATTCATCAGCGAAATTATTAGTACGACTGTTGTTGTTTTGTGAAAAGTTGAGATGATCTTCATTACATAACACTCCTTTATAGCTGAACATAGTGTGGGCTATCTGCAAACTAATTCCAATGTATGAGGGGAGCTTCTTGTTGACTTTATTCCACTTGAGTTAAGTTCTTTGGAATTGTGTTATATTTTTGATATTTCTCGATAATTAAATGATGGATTAATTCTTTTATAATACTTTGATTAAACTGTTGTAGCTCACTATTTAATTGTTCTTTTTGAGAGCTAGACAAAAACTGATCAATTAGCGGAAACAGTTCTTTTTGTTTTCTTGTAAGCTTATCAAATGACTCACTCAAAGTTCTAAGTAGGGAATGGATTTCTTCTATACATGAATTATTTCCAGTATTGTATTGGGTTTGAAGTAAGGATAATTTTTTTACTAGATAATCTATGAAGTGGTGTTCAGTGGTAACTTCTTTCATTTTAACTGTCATAAGGGGATTAATTGATAAATCAGTTAGTTTTTTAAACAAGATAGATTCTTCACTTTTGAAATATATGGAAGTTAAAAATGTATTGCAAAAAGTAATGATAAAATCAACAAATTCCATGTCTAGGTGATCCATTTCTTCATTTGCATGCAGATAGTTTTTAATATAATTAAAAACTTGACTGATGATTACTAGATCCTCGTTAAGACTAGGCAAATAGTTGTTTTTATTATTGGTGTTCACTATATTTTCATTATCCTTTTTAAGAAGTTTTTAGTGTCTGTTTATTTAGTGTATTGATTATGATTAGATAAACACATGTATGAAAGTCCGTAGTTGTTGACTGTTTTCTTGAAACATTCTTCAGATAACGTTGGTATGTTAAGGTGTTTTGTTAAATAGTCGATCAATAGAAGAAATTAAATGCTCTACGGCAAATGGTTTATTCATGAATAGGTCTACCATTTTTAACCTTTGTTCTTCTAGATTGTGCTCAATTTTATCTTGTTTGCAGAGGGGCGAATACACAGGGCGACCAGAAATCATAATAATTGGAGTGTTGGGTTGCAAAGATTTGAATATTGAAATAAGTTTGATTCCAGAAATTCCTGGTAATTTCATGTCTAACAGAACGAGACGCGGTTGGCAGGACTTAAACAAAACTAGCCCAGTATCGCCTGTATGTGCTGAGAGAACTTGGTATCCCTCGAAGGTTAAAATCTCTGTGATTTCTTCGACAAGTTCTTTGTCATCATCAATAATAAGGATAGTATTATTTGTCATTTTGAGAAACAGGTAAGGTTATGGTAAAGGTGCTTCCATTTCCTGGTTTACTATGGACTTTAATTTTTCCGTGGTGTAAATGCAACAGTTCAAGACATAGAGTTAGCCCTAGCCCATTTCCTTTTGACTTTTTAGTGAAGAAGGGTTTGAAGATAGCCTTTAAGTCTTCTATCTCAATTCCAATACCATTATCTTGAATATCTATTGAAAGCATCGCACCTTTTTGTGTTACATTTATTAGGATAATGCCAGTGGATGAATCAATGGATTGATAAGCGTTATCAAGGACATTCCCAAATATTTCTTGTAATTGAACCGGATCAGCTTCGACAAACAGTTTTTTTATAGTATCAAGATTGGAAGTTAATTGAATAGAATGTTTTTCATATTTTTTTCCCGCATTAATTATTGTTTCCTTTAAGAGAGTTAATAAATCAACTTGTTCGAATTGAGGCGTTTTTATTCTTGCGTAGTTCAATAAATTATTAATAATGCGATCGCTTTCCATGATTTTTTTATCGATATTATCCAAATGGCTTAATATGTCGGGATTTTTGTTTTTTCTTCGGATGTTATAAATAGCTGTACGAATGACGCCAAGTGGGTTTCTGAGTTCGTGAGCCACTGTTGCAGCAAGACTTCCTAGGTCTGACAATCTAAGGGCATCATCTAATTCAACTTGTTGCTCTCCCAACCGAATGCCTTGACTTACAATCATTGTGTCTCTACTCATAAGGTTTTGAGCATTATATTTGTCATCTATTATATTTTTAGTGTTTGTTTGTGATGACAAGACTAACCAAGTAATAACATTTGTCGCAACAATTACGGAGATGATGGTAATTATCATGAGCATTCTATTGATTTCCTGTACTGAGTTGGTGTCATTTTAGTATATTTTTTAAATATACGGATGAATGATTCTGAGTTTTCATATCCAAGATTATCAGATATTTGTTCAACAGATAGTCCTTTATTTTCTAGTAGCTTTTTAGAATGTTTGATTTTTATGTTTATTTTATATCTACTAAAGTTCATGCCAGTATATTGTTTAAAAACTCTACTTAAATATTTTGGACTCATGTAGACAAGTTTAGCAACATCCTCTAAGTTGACCATTTTGTTTACATTGCGTTCAGCAAAATTCATAACGCGTTGAATTTTATCTTCTATTTTGCCGTTTTTGACATCCATTGTTTCAATTTTGGTTTCAATAAGTTTTTTAATAAGTTGTTGGGTTTTTTCTATATCAAGGGGTTTTTCCAGATAATCATCAGCTTCACCTCTTAAAGCATCAAGCACTATGTCTTTAGATCCTGAGCCGGTAAGAATGACTATTGCTATTTCGGGATAAGATTCTCTAATTGTTTTTAAAAGTATAATACCTGTTGTGTCTGGAAGAAAGACATCTAGAAAAATCAAGTCAATTTCATTTGGGCTATTCAAAATATCAAGCGTTTGTTGTCCAGTACCAGCTTCAACAATAGTATATTCGTCGAAGCAATAGATGAACTCTTCACGAAACTCTTTATCATCATCTGCAATTAAAATAGTATACGACATTTTATTAGTATGGCACTTAAATAGAGAAAAGCAACAAACATAATTGATGTATTCTGTTTTGATATTTCAAGTGGAACAAAGTCAGCACAAAACGGTGAGTACACATAGCCCCAACATTCTTTTTATTGTTTAATAAATAAACAAGATATTCAATATCAAAAGTAAGGAGTTAATTATGATAGATTATATAAACGGATGGTTAGATGCTACGATAGACAGGGGATTAGACACGGGAAATGTGGCTTTGATGGCTGCTTTAATTATGATTGCTGTGCTTATTTTTCTTTTGATTATTAGACCATATAAAAACAGAAGAAGGAATAATTCTTAATGTTTGTCTTGTTATTTTAAGGTCAGCAGCGATGACATAATGCAAAAATCACTCGATACTACAATCGTCTTAAATATCCTGTTGAAAATATGCTTTCTTGTGGTATTATGCACATATGAGCATAATGAAAACATCAAGCAAGTTATCACTTATTGATTACATTGGTAATTTTAACGTGCGTTGGGGCATTAATCGTGGTAGTTATCGAGTTAATCCTGGACTATATTCTCTTGGGACACCGAGTGAGGAAAGTCCAGTTTTAGTCACAGCAAACTATAAGCTTAGCTTTGATATGCTTAGAAAATCATTACAAGGTTATTCTGTGTGGATACTAGTTCTTGATACAAAAGGAATAAATGTATGGTGTGCAGCAGGCAAGGGCACCTTTGGTACAGTAGAATTACTGCATCAAATACAGTCAACAGATTTGAATAACGTAGTATCTCATCGTAAACTCGTTCTTCCGCAACTTGGAGCAATAGGAATTGCTGCTCATGAAGTTAAGAAAATATCAGGATTTCAAGTTATTTATGGGCCAGTAAAAGCTTCTGATATACCTGAATTTTTTGAAAATAATTTTAAAGTAACTAAGGGGATGCGCGAGGTTCAATTTACTTTATGGGATAGGCTAGTCTTAACGCCTATCGAATTAGTGCATTCAATTATACCTATGTTTATTATTTCTCTAGTTTTGTCAGCTATTTATGGATTCTCAAACCTTATGTCTATCTTATTTTATCTTTTTATTGCTGTGTTAGCTGGGGCAGTAATAACTCCAGCACTTCTTCCATTTATTCCAAGTAGAAGTTTTTCTTTAAAGGGCGCACTAGTTGGAGCAATCCTTTCTTTGTTTACTTTTTTATGGATAACACCTTCGAATATCTTATTATTTATAAGTTTGATAAGTATGATGACCGTAATTTCATCTTTTTTAGCTATGAATTTTACAGGGTCATCAACCTATACATCTTTATCAGGAGTGAAAAAGGAGATGAGTAGAGCAGTCCCTATGCAGTTTGGTTTTTTAGTTATGGGTGTTATTCTTTTTATTATTAATAGATTTATGGGAGTGTAGCAATGAAACAAGTTTATCTTAAGAATGTCTCTACTTTAACCCTTGATTCTGAGAAGTGTACTGGTTGTGGAATGTGTACAAATGTTTGTCCACACAATGTATTTAGTATACAAGATAACACAGCTGTAATTAATGACAAAGATTTATGTATGGAATGTGGAGCTTGTGAGAAAAATTGTGCATTTGATGCTGTACATGTTAAGTCAGGGGTAGGGTGTGCGGCTGGTATTATATATGGAACGCTAAGAGGCACTGAACCTACTTGTAATTGTTCAGGTGGAGGTTGTTGTTAATGAGACCAAAAAAAATTAGAAACCTATGTTGTGATATTACTGGAGAAAGGTTATTTGCTCCTAAGTGTATGGAAGGTGAGAAAATAGACTATGTTCATCTTACATTAGATGAGTTTGAGGCTATAAGAATGTGTGATAGGGAAAATATGAAACAGGAAGATGTGGCAGAAATAATGAATGTTCATCGAACCACAGTATCTCGTATTCTAACATCAGCACATCAGAAGATAGCTGATGCCTTAATAAATCTTAAGGAAATAAGAATCTCTGGTGATTGTTGTACATATAAAAATAAGGAGGAAAAAAAATGAAAAAAGTATTATTTGTTTGCATCCATAATTCAGCTAGGAGTCAAATGGCAGAGGCGTTCGTCAATAAGTATGGCAAGGGGAAGATTATTGCTGAAAGTGCTGGTCTTGAACCTGGAAAACTTAATCCAATAGTGGTTGAAGTTATGCAAGAAATTGGTATTGATATTTCAAGTAATCCTACCAAAAGTGTTTTTGAATTTTATAAGAAGGGAAATCTTTATACTTCTGTTATAACCGTCTGTGATGAAGCAAGTGGTGAACAATGTTCGATTTTTCCAGGAATTACTGAGCGGTTACATTGGGGGTTCCCAGACCCTTCTAGTTTTCAAGGTACCCATGAAGAAAAAATTGCAGCTACCCGTAAGGTTAGAGATGAGATTGAGGCAAAGATTAAAGAGTGGATTAAGGAGAATATTTAATGAGTGTCTTTGAACGATATTTATCTTTATGGGTTATATTATGCATGGTGGTTGGTGTAGTTATAGGTAAGTTTTTGCCAGCAATACCGTTACTTCTAAGTCAATTTGAATATGCCAATGTTTCCATCCCCATAGCTGTTCTTATTTGGCTGATGATTTACCCAATGATGCTTAAGGTTGATTTCACCAGTATAAAAGATATTGGTAAAAATCCTAAGGGTTTATACATAACATGGGTTGCAAATTGGCTGATTAAGCCTTTTACAATGTATGCCATTGCATATTTCTTTTTATTCATAGTTTTCAAGGCCTTAATCCCTGCAGAATTAGCCAAAGATTATTTGGCAGGGGCAATCTTGCTTGGTGCTGCTCCCTGTACAGCAATGGTATTTGTTTGGAGTCATTTAACTAAAGGTAATCCAGCATATACAGTAGTTCAAGTAGCTACTAATGACATTATCATTCTTTTTGCCTTTACCCCGATAGTTGCTTTTTTGCTTGGTATTGGGGGGATAACTATTCCTTTGGATACCCTTATTTTAAGTGTTGTTCTTTTTGTGGTAATTCCTTTATTCGGTGGTATTTTGACAAGGATATATGTTATTAGAAAGTATGGGATAAATTATTTTAATAATGAATTTGTAACTAAATTTAATAAAGTTACAATTAGTGGGTTATTGTTAACCTTGATTATTATTTTTTCTTTTCAAGGGGAGGTAATAATAAACAATCCATTACATATTATTTTGATTGCCATCCCTTTAACGATTCAAACTTTTCTAATTTTTTCCATTGCCTATTTGTTTAGCAGGAAACTTAAGTTAGCCCATAATATTGGAGCTCCTGCAGGAATGATAGGTGCGTCTAATTTTTTTGAACTATCAGTTGCAGTTGCCTTATCTTTGTTTGGTTCATCATCACCAGTAGTGCTAGCTACAATTGTTGGTGTTTTAGTGGAAGTACCAGTTATGCTTGTGTTAGTTAGAATTGCAAATAAGAGTAAGTATTGGTATGAATCTGCGATTAATTAATAAATTTAAAAGAGGAAAATAAATGAAGGTTTTTTCGTAAATAAGTTGAAAGAAATTGGAGTTTGTATAGATAACACTGCAGATACAGCGTTTTTTCCATTATCCTGTCATTCTGAACCGAAGGTCTAGCGACAGCGTTCACTTGATTCAGGATCCAGCAACCAACCGTTATCAAAAAATCAGGGTAGTGAGATTTATTTTAAAAGAAAGTGATGTACAGCCATTTTATTTTATAAAATGGCTGGCCTATAAGGACTCGAACCTCAAACGTCTGGACCAAAACCAGATGTGTTACCATTACACCATAGGCCAATTCACAAAACAATCTATCAAAATCCCAGTGTCAATGCATTACCATTACACTCCCGAAATTGTCTAAATCTTTGATTTAGGAGCAATTTCGAGGATCCTCGAATAATAATAAAATCAAAGATTTTTAATTATTCGGGACATAGGCCAATTCACTGTTAATTATTTTCAAATATTACCACTTAACAAAAAGTGGCTTGCCGTGTACCTGAGCACAAAGTGCGAATGGTACATGGCGGAGAGTGAGGGATTTGAACCCCCGGTACGTTTCCGCACAATAGTTTTCAAGACTACCGCCATCAACCACTCGGCCAACTCTCCAATTATAGCTTCTTTATATACGCAAGAAGTCTATCTTTACTTTTCAAATTTTTCAATTTTTTTTCAAGTTCCATTGCCATTGATCTCGAGTCAAAGGCAAAAGAGAATATAATTCTCCAAGGCAAATAAGACTTAGTAGATTTTACTTTTCCAGTATTATGTAGTATAAATCTTTTCTCTAAGTTCATTGTTTGACCTATATACATTTTATTGTTATATAGGCTTTGTAACACATAGGTAGTATATTTCAATACTCCACCTCCATCAACTCCCGAAATTGTCTGAATCTGTGATTCAGGAACAATTTCGAGGATCCTCGAATAATAATAAAATCAAAGATTTTTGATTATTCGGGACACTCGGCCAACTCTCCAATTGTTCCCCTTAGAAATTTGTAACTAAGGATGGGTTACATTTAAATGCTGGCTTCACTTATTTGAAAGCCGAAAATCATTCTACAATTAAAATACTAATTTTTAAAGTAGGCTTTAATCATTTCTTTTGGTTTTGAGATATAATCTTGTAAATATACATGACTACAAACCCTAGATCCTTGTTTAATAAAAGTCTTTCCCTTTAAATGAACAAAAGGTTCAATCACAACGTCTTGTTCAATTTTAACTTCTGGTTCGATGAATGTTGTTTCGGGACTTAATAGCGTAATACCATTAGAGAGGTGTTTCTCTACGGAGGCTTTGTATATATATTGAGCAATATTAGATAAATCATGTCTAGAGTTAATTCCTCTTAGTAAATTGTACTCATGGAATAAGTATGGATGAATGCTTAGGTGCTTTTCATTTCCTATTTTGATGATGTCAGTAAGGTAAAATTCCTTTTGTTTGTTGTTCGGCTTAATTTCTTTAAGTAAGCTAAATAGTAGGCTAGTTTTGACTAAATAAATACCCGAGTTTATTTCACAGATTTTTTTCTCTGTTTCATCTGCATCTTTTTCTTCTACTATTTTAAGTAGTCTATTAAAACTAGCATCACGGATAATTCTCCCATATCCTTTTGGGTCATCGATTTTTGTTGTTAAAACAGTTACATCTGACTTTTGAATGGAATGGTATTCGAAAAAGTTTTTAATCATTTCTTCGCTAACCAGAGGAACGTCTCCTGCTAGTATCAATGTTGAAGAATTATTCATATTGATGACTGGTTCAACCTGCGCAACTGCATGTCCAGTACCAAGTTGTTCCTTTTGCCAGACAAACTGTGTGTTAGGGTATTTGGCTTGTACTATTTGCTGAACTTCTTCACCTTTATGACCAATGATGAGATAAGTGTTTTCTTGAATAATACATTTAGAAATATTGTCTAGTAAGTGCAAGATAATTGGCTTATTAATCAGCTCAACTGCAACTTTACTGCTTTCTGTTTTCAGTCTTGTTCCTTTACCTGCTGCAAGGATGATGGTGTTGAACATATTCGGTCTCCTTATTGGTACATTAGTTGGAGTATAGCTTTTTGTGTCCAAAGTCTATTCTCAGCTTGATCAAATACTACAGACCTGTCGCAGTCGATTACTTCATCTGTTACTTCTTGTCCTCTATGCGCAGGTAAACAATGCATAAATATTGCATCACTATTTGCAGCTTCAAACAATCTTTCATTCACTTGAAAGTTTGCAAAAATTTGAATTCTTTTTTTTGCTTCTTCTTCCATTCCCATTGATGTCCAAGTATCAGTGTATACAACATCGGCTCCTTGAACCGCTTTGTAAGCATCATTGGTGATTGTAATTTTGCAATTATTTTTTACAGCATCGCGTTTAGCTAGTTTAACAATATCACTATCAGGCTCGAACCCTTTAGGTGAAGCGATGGTTATATCAATTCCCGTTTTGGACGCTATTAGTAGAAGAGAGTTGGCTATATTAAATCCATCTCCAATATAGGTTACCTTAACTTTTTCTTTATTAAAGTTTTCTTTTATTGTTAGATAATCTGCCATTATTTGGCAGGGATGATATTTATCAGTTAAGGCATTTATTACTGGTACAGAAGAATGTTTTGCTAATTCTTCTACATCATCATGCGCAAATGTTCTAATGATAATTCCATCAACGTATCTGGAAAGAGTTTTTGCTACATCATGCAGACTTTCTCTTCCACCCATGGATGACTGGTGGATGCTAATAGGATGACCGCCAAGCTGAGTGATTGCAACATGGAAAGAAACAAATGTTCTCGTGGATGGTTTTGCAAAGAGTAGTGCAAAGGATTTACCTTTTAATGTTTCTCTCGTGATCCCAGCTTTCGCTTCTTTTTTTAGCAAAATTGCCATATTGGTAATTGACTCTATTTCTTCTTTAGAAAGGTCTGATATATTTATGAAGTGATTTAGTGACATTGTTTATTCCTTTTTCTTAATCATCGTACCTATCCCGTAATCAGTAAAAAGTTCTAAGAGGATAGAGTGGTTTATTTCTCCACTAATTATATGGACGTTATTTACGCCACCTTGGATGGATTCTAAACAGGAGGTTATTTTAGGAATCATTCCTCCAGAAATAACTCCAGTTTTTATCAATTCTTCTGCTTCTTCCGCAATAATTTGTTTGATTATTTCTTTTTTTTCATTAAGTATTCCTTCAACGTTAGATAAGTAAATTAATTTTTCTGCTTTGATAGCGATGGCAATGTCCGAAGCTACATAGTCTGCATTGATGTTAAGTGTTTCATTGTTTTCATCAACACCAACAGTAGAGATTACAGGGATGTAACCTTTTTCTATTGTGTCTAAAATTACACTTGGGTTTACTTTAGTTACTTGACCAGCATGACCAAGTTTTGCTTCGTTTATTTTTTTGCCTTGTATCATGTTGCCATCTTTACCGCTGAGTCCTATTGCTTTGCCTCCAGCGGAATTAATGAGACCAACAATGGCTTTGTTGACTTTGCCGGTAAGAACCATCTCGGTCACTTCCATCGCTTGTTTAGAAGTTTTTCGTAATCCGTCAATAAACTCAGTTTCAATATTAAGCTTATCTAACCAAGTAGTAATTTCTTTACCACCACCATGCACTAGTACTGGATTAATGCCGACAAACTTTAGCAAAACAATATCAACAGCAACTGATTTTTGTAGTGCTTCGTTTTCCATGGCAGCACCGCCGTATTTAATGACTATAGTTTTACCAGCAAATTTTTGAATGTAAGGAAGTGCTTCTAATAATATTTGGGCTTTTTCAATATATTTATTTATCATAAATCTATTTTATTATCATTTACCAACTATAACAAGAAGAGAGATGGTTAAACCATGATAAATAACGAATTTTTGGCTTTTTGTTGTCTTGCATAGCGAAAAGGATTTAGTCTTAAAGCTGTAAGTCTTTCTGGAGTTTTAAAAAAACGTAGTATCTCTTCCCTAGTTTCAGGAGGAAGTTCATCATAATGTCTCATCATTTCATTGATTTTATAGGAAAGTGCTACATGCCTTGTTTTATCATCCATCATGACGCAACTCCTATGAGTTCTAGTAACTCTTCGTAAGCAGAGAGTACTTCTTCCGCAGTATCTCCATCCATAAATTCTAACTGTTGTCTTAAATCCATGATTTCTTTAACATAATCCTTGGCTTCATCAGATAATTTATCCAGGTCTTCTTCTTTTTCAATTGCTAACTCTTCAGAGAAAGATAATTGTTTTTCTAGTTTTTTGTATTTTTCTTCCAACATTTTTTGTAGTTCTGGTGATAATACCAGTCCTTGGGCTACCACGTGTTGAATAAAGGTCATCAGGTTAGCTGTTTCTCTGGCGTTTTGTGAGGACTGTGAAAGAAAAGAATCTAGCATTTTTTCTAGCACATCTCCTTTATTATTAAAAGTCGCTCCCGCTTCTTTTAATTTTCCTTCTTTGATTAGTCCAAGCAAATTAGCTGCCATTATTTGTACTTCTGGCGAGGTTATTTCTATTTTAGGCGTATTGTTCATGATATTTGTATCTTGTTGCATTTTGTTTTGTGTTTGGTTCAAGAGCTTATCCATTTGTTTAGGAAGATCATGGATTTGTTCTGACAATGTTTCAACATTAAAGCTTTTTAGAATAGTAGATAGATCTTCAGTTGTTTTAGAGCTATTTGAATTTAACATGTTTTTTACAAAATCTTTGACGGTTAACTGCTTAGACAATAAACTTTTAACCCCTTGAGACAAAGATTCTTGGTTAACGGGTTGTTTTTCTGTTTCAAAGTACTCTTTTATTTCTTTTGTTATTTGTTGCTCAGTAGACGGCGAATATGTCTTGATATTTGCTGGTATATTATTAATGGATAAATTGTTTTGCATCATTAACCCCTTCAGTTATAGATCTTGCCCATTATTTAAGATTTTAAACATTTTTATTTGATTATATTTGTCAAGACTGGATACATCGTTACCCCCTAGAGGAGAATTTTTAAACAAATCAGGAAACATATTAAAACCAAAAGGATCGGATCCCCAACCAAACAATTCATCGAAGCTAGAAAAGAAATCTTTTTTAGGATAGCAGTGTTTTAGATATAGCTCTTGGCACTCTTCTAATACAACTGGCATAACATTAAATACGGACAATTTAACACCATCTTCTACTTTTGCTAATTCATATGGTGTTTTATTATCTCTATAACTATTTTTTCTTAAATAATTAAAATCTATCAAATAGATATATTGTTTTCTCATCAAGTCTTTTACGCTACTTATATCTTCTATATCATAAAACTCATCCTCTACTAACCTATGAAATGTTTCTACATCACTATTAAATGTTGGGCTTGCTGGTGGAATTCTTCCTATTTTAGATTTATATATATCCTCTATAATTGTTTCTACTGGTGTTTTCCCTTGTTTCTTATTCCCACAAGCAAAAAATTCTGCTCCATTGTCCATTTGCCAGGTGATCTCTTTTACATCGAATCCTTCTGCCTTTATATGTTCCATAAGATAACTTATAAATGTTGCTGCATTTGCGCTATTGTTATTATACGCATAGCATACAAAGCTTGCTCCTGTTTTTACGTCTCTTGCAGTAAACTCATATTTAGGCAATTTCCCTCGACTATATATATTCCAATATTGAGGGATATCTGTTAGCACTTTTACATCTACTTGGATTTTATCAAATAGCTTTGTTAGTTTCTTTACACCCCAGAGCAAATTCCTTGTTTTTTTCTTTGTTTTCTTTTCTTTTTTTAATCCATGCTCATTAACTATTCTTTGGATACAGCCTTTCCCACATTTAAGATCAAATCTTTCTATCAGTCTTTTTGCCCCAAATTTATGTTTGGTTTGTAATCTTAATTGGATTATCTTTGTTTCAAACGCAGAACTACATTTATTAGGACTATTCTTTGGCTTTTTACTAATATCCGCTAATCCTTTCAACCCTTTTTCTTTGTATCTACCAACCCATTTACGCACTGTTTGTACACTAATATTATATTCTCTACTACATGGTTTATTCCCATATTTAATGGCAAATTTCACTAATTTATATCTATAATCAAACTTGCCTTGTTCACTCATATGTTTTATTGTTTCTCCATATTTCAACAATAATCATCTCCTTTCAGAAGATGATTTTACTTTCATTTATTTTATAAATCATTTGAATTATTCTTTTATAATATCCTTTGCCCATACTCTTCATTATTTCTCTATCTAGGGGGTAAGTATCTCTCAGGTCTGGAACATTATTTGATTATATTAACCCCCTCTGGGCTCTCGCCCATCTCCCCGCAAGGAGGAGAATATTTGTTCTTTTTGTTCCCCCTTGTGGGGAGCTGTCAGTCCTCCTTAGGCGGACTGACTGAGGGGGTTAAAAGAAGAGAAGTGGAATAAAAAGTAAATCATGATAAAATACAAATTATGATTAAAGCTAACCAAAATATTCTAGACGTTAAACCTTATATCCCAGGTAAACCCATTGAAGAAGTTCAACGAGAGCTTGGTATTGAAAAAGTAGTTAAGCTTGCAAGCAACGAAAACAATCTTGGCGTTCCTAAGAAAGTTATAGAAAAAATTCAGCACAAGTTAGCCGAGTTGTTTCTTTACCCTGATGGTTCATGTTTTAAGTTAAGGACTAAATTAGCAGAAAAATTAGCTGTTGATAAAGACCAACTTATTTTTGGAAATGGATCTGATGAGATACTACAAATTATTGCCTTGGCCTATTTAGGTGCTGATAAATCTGCAATAGTAGCCAATGGAACTTTCTCGGAATATGAGTTTGTGGCAAGACTTTTAAATGCCAAGAGGTTAGTCGTTCCTTTAAAAGACTATGCCTATGATTTACAGGGATTTTTGGATGCTATAAGTGATGAAACAAATGTTATTTTTTTATGTAACCCGAATAACCCAACCGGTACTTATTTTTCTGCTCAACAACTTGAAAATTTCTTAGAAAAAGTTCCTGCAAACAAACTAGTTGTTATAGATGAAGCCTATTATGAGTATGCCTATGGTGATGATTTTCCTGAGTCCATACCACTATTAAAAAAGTATCAGAATACAATTATTCTTAGAACTTTTTCTAAGGTATATTCTTTAGCTGGAAGCAGGATAGGTTATGGTATTGCTTCTAAAGAAATTATTGATGTGCTGAATCGTGCCAGGCAGCCGTTTAATGTCAATTCAATAGCTCAAGAATGTGCTTTAGTTGCTTTAGACGAAGATGGTTGGGTGGAAGAAGTAAGGAAAGCAAATGATGAGCAAAAAGAGTATTTTTATTCTGAGTTAGACAAACTAGGCGTGAAATATATCCCCACCAAGGCAAACTTTATCTTTATAGACGTTCAGCGAGACGCAAACGCTGTTTTTCAGTCACTGATGAAGCTAGGAGTAATAATTAGACCAATGACTGGTTTTGGCTTCCCTAAGGCAATCAGGGTGAGCGTAGGACTGCCAGCAGAAAATAAACTTTTTATTGAGTGTTTTAAAAAAGTTTTATAGTATAATATTTCAGCGTTAGCCCCTGTAGCTCAGTTGGTAGAGCGCATCCATGGTAAGGATGAGGTCGTCAGTTCAATTCTGACCGGGGGCTCCATTTTTTTAGACAGTATGTAGTTATTTTTATTAGATAATTGTATGTTAATTCTAATATTAGTTTATTCTGGTTATTTTGGGGAGTCAAAGGAGTTAGTCGTTTCTCCTTGTGGCCAGAAAAGATTTTTTTCTATGGATGATTGATGTAAATAAATTCTTTTTAAATGTGCTCTAAAATAGGCTAGTTTATCTTCGGAAATTGACTTAATAATATTAGTTTCTTCCATGGGATCTTTTACTAAATCATAGACATACTCGGTATTTACTTTTTCATTGTATCTGTATTTTAAGGGGTAAGCTATTATAGCAAAATGTTTTGCATATGGCTGAATTAAATATTGTGGATTATCGGTTTTTTTCGAGAATATTGATTCTCCAATAAAATTATTTTTACCAATATCTAAAGAGAGTAAATCTATAATTGTAGGTGCGATATCAAGCTGAGAAAACGACCTTGATATAATTTTGGGTTCTAGTTTATCTCCCCAGGTAATAAATAATGGTATTCTGAATGATTCCTCGTGATAGCCAGCTTCAAGGTGATAGTTTTTATGTTCTCCCATGGGAAAAGCATGATCTGCTGTAATTAGAATTATACTATTTTTTAATATCCCTAGTTCTTTTAATTTTTTGTAAAAAACTTCAATTCCTTTGTCTGTCATATTTATTGCATTTGCATAATATTGCTTAAATTTAGTTGGTTCAGGGTAGATATTTCTATCGCTTTCATGAACACATTGAAAAGGGAAATGTGCTACGCTAGTTTTAATAATTACAAATTGAGGTTTTCCTGATATTGATATTTCGTTAAAAAAGTCAGGAAATTTATTGAAAAATATATGGTCTGGTGTTCCCCAACCAAATTTTAATTTTTTTTCATCCTCAGTAAGGTATTTATCTACAATTTGAAATCTATCAAATCCTCTTTTTATTAGATATTCATAAGTATTGTCAAAGTTTCTTTTATGGTAAGCACTAAAAATAGAAGTATCATAACCAGATCTTTTTAAGACAGTTCCAATTGATTCTACGTCTAAGTCGCTAAATTTAGTGAAAACTTTGCCACTAGTACTTGGGATCATTCCGAACATGGTTGCGAAATGACCTTTTGCTGTTTGAACAGAGTTTCCATAGAAATTTTCGGCGTAGACACTTTTATTCATTAAATTATTAAGAAAAGGGGTATGTTCAATGCCATTGGTTTCTTTGCCTAAAGAGCTAGTATTTAACGATTCTAGTATTAATAAAAAAACATGAGGTTTTTGAGCATAAGGAATGTTAATATTATTGAAATGAGTACCATCATTAATAAAAGTACTTTGGGTTTCTTCAAAGGTCGCTTTTACGTTATTTGAATTATTATAATAATTGATGGATGTTCGAAAAAAACTCATGATTGGGTCATAAGAATCAATAGGGATTAATAATAAAAACAGATAAGTAGTTACTAATATTATAAATTTAAATATATGTTTATTTTGTTGTATTCCTTTAGAAACAGCTTTTTTCCAAACTTCAAAAATAATAAATATTACTATAATAACAGGAACATATAAAAAAGTTCCTGGGTCCAAAGAACCTGCCATTACAGTTAACGCTTCTTTGGAAAATGAGCTTGTTATATTATCAGCCAGAACTGACCAATCAAGATGTTCACCAGTTTTGAAAAGATAAGCTGATAATAGTCCAAAACAGAGTATATAAAAGTAGGCCATCAGTG
>JAQWCF010000040.1 GCA_028706105.1 Candidatus Margulisiibacteriota bacterium | reverse complement strand
CTAACGTTGCAATGTTGGAAGGAATTCAACATAAATTTTCGCCGAGTAAGAGCCCAGACGTACGTTTTAAGTTTTTGGAATATGCAGGCAAATTAAACATTCCAACAAATACAGGAATGATTGTGGGGATAGGTGAAACACCAGAAGATAGATTGAAAACTATTTCCAGGGTAAGAGAACTGCATGATGAGTATAGAAGCATTCAAAATTTCAAAATCTCTCCTTTTATTAGTGACCCAAGGAGTAAAATGAAAGATGTCCAAGATTGTTCAGAAGAATTAGTACTTGAAACAGTAAGAATCGCAAGAGAAATACTGCCTTCTGATATAGATATTTCAGTTCCTGTTAATGTTTGTACTAACATTAATCGTTTTGTTCAAGCTGGGGTAACTGATTTTGGGCAAATTAGATTATGCGGACCAGATTCCTTGTTCCCCAAAAAAAGGTTTGAAAATGTTGAGTTTTATGAAAAGGAATTAGACTCAATTGGCTATAGTTTAGCAAAAAGACTTCCGATCAAAAATTCCTTTGTTACCTCACAAAAATATTCTAAGAAATTAGGACAATTCTTGGATAAATATAAGTTAAGGTTAAAGGAAATTCAAGCTGAAGATGAATTTGTTTTAGCAATGTAACTCTTCAGAATAAACTAGATAACAAAAGAAAAAGCCTGCTATAAGCAGGCTTTTTTATTATATAAGTTTTGTAATAGTGATGATATATCTTACGGCTGGAAAGAATATTATTTGAGAAATAATTAGAATACCTATCATTCTGGAAAGCATTAAGAAGACAACTACGCTTTTAACATCAGAATTTGCCCTACTGCTATGCACTGCCTGGTCGGTAATTCTTGCTCCGGCTGGGTCTACTAGAAGAGTAAACATTATTGTGGCAATGCCGTTTACTATGCCAGAAAGTTGGATGGCGGTGGCTCTTAAATCAGGCAAATATGCTCCAGCTAGCAGGGACGCAAGCACTCCAATGGTATATATTGAAGCAACGAAACCATTGAGAAGAAGAAATGTTTTTGGAATGTTTTTTAAACTAATATTTTGTGTCATTTTAAGGTTAGGAATTCGGATGCATTTAATTAACTTCATCATTCTTCGTGGTGAAGTTATGGTCATAAAGAACATTTTTGGGATTGAGCCTACATGAAGGAATTTTTTGATGGCTAGCTCAAAGATATTTACAAAGGTTGGGGCAAGAACTGCTGCAACTAAAACACCCAAAAACCCAGAGAAAATTATTAACCTAAATGATTGCTCAAGGTTCAGGAGAGATTCCGCTGAACCAACCATGATTGTTTTATCTACCATTTTCCCAAGTAGTGGGGCCTGAAACATGTTGCTAAGCCTAGATACTAAAAGTGTCGAAGTGACAAAAGCCATAGCAATTGAGATTTGTTTTGTTTTAAGGCCAGCATAGCGCATACAGTATGCTAAAGATTCAGTAATATTAATTATAAATGTAAAAAAACAAACAATTAACAGCGTGTGAACATCTATCATTATTCGAAGTACGTAGCTTTAGAAGATTCCGATTCCCAAATGCTTACTTCTTTCAAGGTTACCGCAGTAGGCAATGTCTTCTTTAGTAGTTGAAATACGTGTTTGGAAAGGAACTCAGACGTAGGTGATTCCTTAAATAAATCATTAAGAAATTTATGGTCAAATTTATCTGTAAGTTCTTGTAATTGATTTTTTAGAACCCTAAAATCCATCAGCATGCCAGCTTCATCTAATTTGTTGCCTTCAACAACTATTTGGATTTTCCATGTATGTCCATGAAGGTTCTCACAAGGCCCGTTGTATTTTGTTAACTGATGAGCAGCCGAAAAAGTTTTATCTACGCTTAGTCTCCACATGATGATTATTATAAAGCTAAAAGCTAAAAGCTAAAAGCCTAAAGCTAAGAGAAATATAGTGTTAATTTTAGGTATACTTTTTCGTCATATTATTATGAGGATATTTTCATTTATGTTACAATTCACGGATGTTAAAAAACGTCCTTAATAGATATTTCAATAATACTTTTGCTAAGTACTTTCTTATTGGGATATCTGGTGCCTTGCTTGATTACTCTTCTTATTATATTTTGTTTCACTTTTTCCATGTTCCTTATATTTATGCTCATATAGTTGGTTCTTTGGTTGGGTTTAATAATAATTTTTTTCTGAATGCTTTTTTTAACTTTAAAACTAAAACAAACTTATTAACTCGTTATTTGTCTTATTTTATGATTTGTGTTTTTGGGATGGTTGTTAGTTCTACTTTTATTTATATAATGGTTTCAGTCATGGGATTTAATGCTGATGTGTCTAAGATATTAGCAATGGGTGGTATTTTTGTTGTTCAGTATTTTTTGAATAAGAAAATTACCTTTAAATAAAATAGATATAGCTAACAATTCAATTGTTCACAGTAACTTTTTCATGCTAAAATAAGTCTCTGTTATTGAAAATTATGCACATTGATGCCACATAGGAGGTGAAAAGAATTGAGCCAGATAGATAAACAAAAAACAGAAATCATAGATGAATACAAAATACATGAGAGAGACACAGGTTCGCCTGAAGTTCAGATAGCTATATTGACAAAAAAAATCAATCATTTAGTTGAGCATCTAAAAGTTAATAAAAAAGATAACCACTCAAGAAGAGGTCTTTTATTGATGGTTGGTCAGAGAAAGAGATTATTGAAATACTTAAATTCAAAAAGTATTGATAGATATAAAGAAGTAGTAAGTAGATTAGGTTTACGCGGATAAAAATTCCATTGCTACCCACGTTGTAAGATAAGGAAGGAGTAGTATGATGGAGAAGAAAATAGTAAAAACAATGCTTGGAGGCGTAGAGTTATCTATTGAGACAGGCAGAATGGCAAGACAAGCTGGAGGAGCAGTGCTTCTTCAATATGGAGAAACAGTTCTTTTGGCAACTGCTTGTGCAAAGCAAGAAGCAAAAGAAGATCAAGACTTTTTCCCTTTAACTGTAGATTATCAAGAAAAAATGTTTGCAGCTGGTCGTATACCAGGCAATTTTTTTAAGAGAGAGGGTCGTCCTTCTACAGACGAAACACTAATTACAAGATTAACTGATAGAACTTTAAGACCATTATTTCCAGAAGGATTTTTTAATGATGTACACGTTACTGTAACTGTTCTTAGCTATGATGATGTTAATAGTCCAGAAGGCGTAGCTGTTTTAGCTGCTTCTGCTGCTCTTGCAATTTCACCCATACCTTTTAATGGTCCTGTTTCTGGTGTCGTTGTCGGACTAGTTGAAGGTAAGTTTATTGTTAATCCTTCACTTGAACAAATGAATAATAGCAGGCTAAAGCTTTCTATGGCTGGAACAAAAGATGCAATTACTATGGTAGAAGCTGGTTCTGATTTTTTAACAGAAGAAGAAATGCTAGAAGCGCTCAAGGTTGGTCATGAAGCAATTAAGACCTTATGTGCTTTTCAAGATGATTTTATAAAAGTAGCTAGTAAAGAAAAGTGGAATGTAACTTTAAAGCAGATTGATGCTGATTTTTGGTCAGTTATTGATAAAGAATTTACAGATAAAATGGTAAAAGCTTTAAAAGTTGCAGGTAAACTAGAGAAATACCAAGCTATTGATGCAGTAAAAGAATCGATTGCTAAGTTTGCAGTAGAGAAATACGGACAAGAGTGGGTTGCTGCTCATAAGTTTTCTGTTTCTAATGCCTTTGATAAGTTAGAGAGTAAAGAATTTCGTAAGATGATTGTCTCTGACAAATTGAGAGCAGACGGAAGAAAGCTTGATGAAATCAGAGAGATTACTTGTGAAATTAATGTTCTTCCTAGAGTACATGGTTCAGCTTTATTTACTAGAGGTGAAACCCAGAGTTTAGGTACAGTTACTTTAGGTGCAGGAAAAGATGAAGTAATGGTAGATGGTTTAAATACAATGTTTAAGAAAAAGTTTTTTTTACATTATAATTTCCCAGCTTTCAGTGTTAATGAAGTTGGCGGAAGACCAGGACCAGGCAGAAGAGAAATTGGCCACGGAGCTTTAGCAGAAAAGGCAATCTCTTATGCTATACCTTCTGAGGAGTCTTTTCCTTATGTAATTAGAATTGTTTCTGATATTTTAGAATCGAATGGTTCCTCTTCTATGGCTACAGTTTGTAGCGGTTCATTGGCTTTGATGCAAGCGGGAGTTCCTCTTAAGTCTCCTATTGCAGGCATTGCGATGGGGCTTATCAAAGAAGATGATTCGCATGTTGTTTTAACTGACATTGCTGGTCTGGAAGATCATTTAGGTGATATGGACTTTAAAGTTGCTGGTGGCGAAAATGGTATCACAGCTTTACAAATGGATATTAAAATAACTGGTGTAACTTTTGAAATTATGACTCAAGCATTAGAACAAGCGAAGAAAGCAAGATTACAGATTTTAGAAAACATGTATTCTACAATTTCACAGTCTAATCCTGAGTTATCAAAGTATGCGCCAAGAATTGAGTGTATCTCGATTCCAGAAGATAAAGTTGGAGAGTTGATTGGTCCAGGTGGTAAAAACATTAGAAGAATAGTTGAAGAAACTGGTGCTGTTGTTGATATTCAAGACGGTGGACTAGTTAAGATTTTTTCTAATAATGGAGCTAGCATGGAAGCTGCAAAAGCAGAAGTTATGGCAATTATTAGAGAACCAGAAGTAGGAGAAACTTACAATGGGACTATTAAGAGAGTGTTAGACTTTGGTCTTTTTGTGGAGCTTTTCCCAGGTAAAGAAGGCTTACTCCATGTTTCTAAGGTTTCTGATGAGTTCATCAAAGATCTTGCAAGCGTTTATTCAGTTGGAGACAAGATTACAGTTGTATTAGAAAAGAAAGACGAGAAGGGTCGTCTTAATTTAAAAAGAGGCTGATGACTAAGTCAGCCTCTTCTGCTGAAATTACTAGACTCGGCAATGGCATTACTGTCATTGTCGAGCCTGTCGAAAGTGTTCGTAGTATTGCTTTAGGCATTTTTGTGGATTGTGGCTCTGCCTTTGAATCCTCAGCACAAAACGGAATATCTCATTTTATTGAACATATGAATTTCAAAGGTACTGCCAAACGAAACGCTAAGCAAATAGCGGAAGAGTTAGATTCTGTCGGGGGCAAGTTAAACGCTTATACAAGCAAAGAGCACACGAGTTATTATTCTGTTGTTGTTGATGATTGCTTTGATGTTGCCTTAGATTTGTTGGCTGATATTTTCTTCAATTCTAAGTATGAAAAAAAAGATATCGACACGGAAAAACAGGTTATTTTACAAGAAATTAAAATGTACGAAGATAGTCCTGACCAATACATTCATGACCTTTTTGTTAGAAATATGTGGCCAGGTTTTTATTTAGGGCAACCAGTGATTGGTTCTAAAGAAGTTGTTAGAAAAATAACCAAGAAAGCTATTTTGAAATATATTAGTGATCATTACTTACCAGAGCATATAACTATCTCTGTTGCAGGTAACTGTGATAAAAAAGAAGTTTTGGCTAAGATTGATCAATATTTTGGATCCTTTGTTTCTACTACCGAGAGAGTGAAATCGTTCCCTTTGCCTTCATATAACCCAGGAATTAATTTGGTTAAGAAAGACACAAAACAAGTTCATTTGTGTCTTGGTACGAGAGGTATCTCTTACCATAATCCGAATAGATACCCGTTGTTGGTTTTGTCTAATATTTTAGGTGGTTCAATGAGCAGTGTCCTTTTTCAAGAGGTTAGAGAAAAAAGAGGATTAGTTTACTCTATTTACTCTTATCCCATGTACTTTAGGGATTGTGGACTGTTTGCTGTTTATGCGGGTGCTAGTATGAAAAATATTAAGGAAGTAGTCCAAATTATTTTGGACACATTCAGGACATTTCCGAATCTTATTAATGACGAAAATCTTCAGAGAGCAAAGAATCAATTGAAAAGTGGTCTAGTTCTGGGCTTAGAATCGTCTACAAGTAAAATGAGCTGGAATGGAAAAAATTTCTTTTATTATAGAAAAGCTGTCAGTATTGATGAGGTTGCTGAAGAAGTAGATAGAATTAAAAAAGAGGATATTATTCATCTCTGTAAGTATTTGTTTGACGAGAAACACTATTCTTTAACCGCTATTGGTAATTTTGATGGGAATCCTTTTGAAGGAATGTTCAACTTACAACAGTAAAAGAGGTTACTGTAATTAGGAGTGTAGTCAGATGTTAAAGCAAGTTAAGCTGAAAATAGAGAAATTAGAACATTTTAATGGACTTGATTTGCCTAAATATCAAACAGAGCATGCTTCAGGATTTGATCTGGTTTCTGCTGAAGACAAGGTATTGAAAGCTGGACAAAGAGCTTTAGTAGCTACAGGATTAAAAATGGAGATTCCTATTGGTTATGAAGGACAAGTTAGACCTAGAAGTGGCTTGGCTTATAAATATGGAATAATCATTCCTAATTCACCGGGCACAATAGATGCTGATTATCGTGGAGAAGTTAAGGTTATAATTTGGAATAGTGGTACTGAGGATTTTATTATAAAAAAAGGAGATAGAATCGCTCAATTTGTTTTAGCTCCAGTTGTTCAAGCTGACTTTGATGTAGTAGTATCTGTTGATGAAACAGTGCGAGGCGAAGGTGGCTTTGGTTCAACTGGTAAATAGAAAGGAGAAGAAGATGATTAAAGTAGTTGTTAATGGTGCTTTAGGTAAAATGGGAAAAACAGTTGTTAATGCTGTTAGTAATGAAAAAGGTATGACTTTTATTCAAGGTCTAGATGTGGAAGACAACCTTAATAGCTATTTAAAAGAGAACAAAGTAGATGTTGTTGTTGATTTTACTAGACCAGAAAATAGAATGGACAATGTTAACGCTATTTTAAGTAATGGCGCTCATGCTGTTGTTGGAACAACTGGATTTACAGAGGATGACCTTAAACAAGTGGATAAATGGTGTTCCGAATATAAGAGAAATATAATTATTGGACCAAACTTTGCTATTGGTACAATTTTTCAGATGTATTTTGCAAAGCTAGCAGCTAAACATTTTGATACTGTGGAAATAGTTGAATACCATCATGATCAGAAAGTTGACTTTCCTTCTGGTACAGCAGTAAAAACAGCTCAACTTATGGCAGAAGAGCGAGATGCTTTTAATCTAAACACCAAAGATAAAGTAGCAAATATCGAAGGAGCTAGAGGTGCAGATTTTCATGGTATTAAAATTCATAGTGTGAGACTACCTGGGATGGTCGCCCATCAAGAGATTATTTTTGGCGCGACTGGACAGTATCTTACATTAAGGCATGATGCTACTTCTAGAGAGTGTTATATGCCAGGGGTGCTTCTTTCTATAAGAGAAGTGCTGAACAGAACAGGATTAACCTATGGGCTAGAGGATATCTTTGGTCTTAGTTAGCGTTAGAGGTCTAAGTTGGTTTACCGTAATGGTTCTTAGTAATATAATAAAGTAAAAATAAGCATTGGAGGATAATATGCAAGGGTATAATGTAGCAGTAGTTGGAGCAACTGGGGTAGTAGGGACTGAAATAATAAAAGTATTAGAGGAAATGAATTTTCCTATAAAAACGCTAATACCATTAGCTTCTGAACGTTCAGCTGGATCTAGAATAGAATTTAAGGGTGAAAATGTTAAAGTCCAATTATTAACAAAAGAGTCGTTTAAGGGTGTTCAGATTGCTTTGTTTAGTGCTGGTGGTTCAATAAGTGAAAAATATGCTCCTATAGCTGTTGCTAGTGGGGCTGTGGTCATTGATAATACTAGTTTTTTTAGAATGGACCCAAATGTTCCATTAGTTGTGCCAGAAGTTAATGCGCATGACATTAGAAAACACCAAGGTATTATTGCTAATCCTAATTGTTCTACCTCTCAGATGGTGCTTGCAATGCTTCCTATTCATGAGCATTTTAAGATTAAAAGAGTTGTGGTTTCTACTTATCAAGCAACTTCGGGTGCGGGTAAAGATGCCATGGACGAAATGCTTAATCAAACCATTAGTATTGTTAATGGTAATGGTCCGACAAAACCAAAGAAATTTACTAAACAAATTGCGTTTAATGTTATTCCTCATATTGATTCTTTTTTAGAAAATGGATTTACTAAGGAAGAAATGAAGATGACCAATGAAACTAAAAAGATTTTTGGTGATGACAGTATAGAAGTTGTTGCTAATTGTGTGCGTGTGCCTGTTTTTATTGGACATAGCGAAGCAATGAATATTGAAACAGAAAAACCTTTTGATATTGAAAAGGTCAGGGAGCTTATTGCTAAGGTACCAAATGTTAAGGTTATGGATGATCTAGCTAATAATGTGTATCCAACACCTAGCGATAGTGTAGAAACAAACGATACATTAATCGGAAGGATTAGACGTGACTTTTCTGTTCCGAACGGAATAGCCTTGTTCTGCGTTTCTAATAATTTAAGAAAAGGTGCAGCCTTTAATGCTGTACAAATAGCTTTTGAGTTAGTTCAGCAAGAACTTATCTAGATGACAATAAAAAAGAGTATTACAAGATTTTTTGATGAAATGATTGTATCTTACCCTTTAGAAAGCTCAGAGATAATTGGATGGAGCTCAAAAGAGACGCAGTTAATAAGATTTAATACTCTTGTCCAGATTGCAGATTTGAATCTTAGTAGTATTCTTGATGTTGGTTGTGGAGTTGGTGACTTATATCCTTTTTTGAAGGAGAAATTTTCAGCAATTAGTTATCAGGGAATTGATTTGCACCCTAAAATGATTCAACTGGCTATCAAAAAATATCCGGAAGGATCATTTAAGGAAGCAGAGTTACAAAACTTCTCCGGCCAATATGATTATGTCTTTGTTTCAGGAGCATTTAATTTGCGTGTTGAGGATAATGCCAGGTATTTATCTGATCAATTGAGTTTTATGAATAGGGTTGCGAAGAAGGGCATCGCCTTTAACTTGCTTAGTAGTTATTCTAAAATTGATGCCAGATATCCGAGTTTGTATTATTATAATCCGTTAGAGGTTTTTACTTTATGTAAGAATCGATTTGAACGTGTTATATTAAGACATGATTATTTAAGCAACGACTTTACAATATATATTTACAAATAAGGAGGAATGAAGTGAATACACCGTTTTTTGGAACATTAATGACTGCAATGGTTACACCCTTTGATAGCAATGGGGGGATTGATTTAAAGCAAACTAAGGTTTTAGCGAGAAAATTAGTAGAAGACGGCAGTGATGCTATTCTCGTAACTGGCACAACAGGAGAGTCCCCAACATTAAGCCACGAAGAAGATTTATTGTTATATGCTACTGTTCTTGATGAAGTTGGCCATAAGGCAAAAGTTATTGCAGGAACTGGAAGTAATTCAACTGAAACAACGATTAAATATACAAAGATGGCTGAAAAAATTGGCGTTCATGGCGCAATGATTGTTGTTCCATATTATAATAAACCATCTCAGGATGGATTATTTGCTCATTATTCTAAGATAGCTGAAAATACAGAGTTGCCTCTTGTGATTTATAATATTCCTGGCAGAACAGGCATTAACATGCTTCCTGCAACTGCTGCAAAAATTGTTGAAGCTAATCCGAAATACATTGCAATCAAAGAAGCTTCTGGCAATATTGATCAAATAGAGGAAGTTGTTCAGCTAATTAAACAAAAAGATTTTGCTGTCTATAGTGGTGATGATGGGCTTACCCTTGATGTACTTAAAGTAGGAGGAAAGGGTGTCTGTAGCGTTGCCTCTCATTTAGTTGGCAAAGATATCAAAAAAATGATTACAGCTTTTAATAACAATGATTTGAAAACAGCAGAAGAAATAAATAATAAGCTGAAAGAACTTTTTAGTGTTTTATTTATCACGTCTAATCCTTCGCCTGTCAAGGCAGCTCTTAATTTGGTTGGTCTTGATGTTGGTGGAACTAGATTGCCTTTGGTTCCTGTTAACGCTGAACAAGAAGAAAAAATTAAGACAGTTCTAAATAAATTAGGATTAATTAAATAAATGGTTAAATTAAGTTTATTTGGTGGTCTTGATGGCATAGGCATGAACATGATGAGTTTTCAGCATGATAACGAAATTATTGTCATTGATGCTGGTATTATGTTTCCTGATGCTGATTTACATGGCATAGATAAAATTATTCCAAGTTTCTCTTATTTTGAAAAACACAAAAAAGACATTAAAGGAATTTTTCTTACTCATGGTCACGAAGATCATATTGGGGCAATAGCTAATTTTATTGAAAAGATTAATGTTCCTATTTATGGGACTAAACTTACTTTAGGAATGGCTGAGCATAAGTTAATAGAAGCTAATATTAAGAACTATAAACTTATTGAGATAAACGAGAAAAGCGTTATTAAATTTAAACATTTCAAATTAGAATTTATTCGAGTAAGTCATTCGATTCCCGATGGAGTAATGACAATTATTCATTCTCCTGTTGGTTTAATCGTTCACTCTGGCGACTTCAAAATTGATTATACTCCAGTAGATAAAAAAGTTGTTGATCTTAAGCGGATTGCCAACATTGGGAATAAAGGAGTTTTGCTTTTTATGAGTGATAGTACTAATGCAGTCAAAAAAGGACACACTCAATCAGAAAAACATGTTGGAGATGCTTTTGAGCGAGAATTTGCTGGAGTTGAGGGGCGCTTGCTCGTAGCAACATTCTCAAGCAACATTCATCGCTTGCAACAAGCCATCAATGTTGGCAAAAAGTTTAATCGTAAGATTTGCTTTGTTGGTAAAAGCATGGAAAATACTTCTGCTATTGCTAGAAGGCTTGGTTACTTAGATTTTGACGATGAAGATATCATTTCTATGAATGATGTTGATAACTATCCTGATGACCAAATATTAGTCTTAGTTACAGGAAGCCAAGGAGAGCCTTTAGCTGCACTTACAAGAATGGTTAATGATAAGCATCCTTTCTTTCATCTTAAAGAGAAAGATACGGTTATAATGTCTGCTTTGCCAATACCAGGGAATGAAAAGATGGTATATTCAAATATTAATAAGCTTGGAAGAAAAGGCATTAAAGTTATTTATGAAGCTGGTTCCAAGATGCATGTTTCCGGACATGCTTATGCAGAAGAGCTCAAACTAATGTTACAACTTGTTAAGCCTAAGTTTTTTATTCCTATTCATGGAGAATTCAGGCATTTATTAGCTCATAAAGAATTAGCCGAAGATTTAGGAATAGTTAAAGAAGTTATTATTGCAGAGAATGGGGATCAACTGGAGATTGATAAGAAGAAAATATCTGTAGTTGGTAGACTTAATGATGCTTTAATATATGTTGATAGTAATCGTAATTGTTTTGAAGATCAGGGCATTATTGATGATAGACAGGCAATGGCAGCCAATGGAGTTGTTAGTATCACTGTTTTTATGGATAGAGATAAACGAATCATTCAGAATGTGATGTTAAAGATGAGAGGCATTTCTAACCCTCCTGATGATTTCATGATTGGCATTAAAGATAGCATCGTTGATCAATTTAATTATCGCTCTGGAGCAGGAAATATAGCTTTAAATAATGTTGAGAAAGAAATAGTTGAAAGTGTTAGAAAATATATGTTAAAAAAAATAGGCAAAAGACCTTTGGTAATTCCTACTATTGTTTAATTAATTGAAAAAGCTTCTTTTACATGTTTGTTGTGCCCCTTGTTCTACTTCTGTCATAGAAGAACTTCAGCAGAATTTTGAAGTAGCAGTCTTTTTTTACAATCCTAATATTCACCCGATTAAAGAACAAGAATTAAGGGAAAAAGAGGCTGTGGCATATTGTCAAAAAATAGGTATCCCGTTTTTTTCTGAACAATCAGATGTTAAGCTTTGGTTTGACATGGTTAAAGATAAAAAATGGGCAACCGAAAGAAGCGGAGAAAGATGTTCTTCTTGCTATGAAGATAGATTAAGAGCAACAGCAAGAAAAGCGCAAGACAATAATTTTAGTTTGTTTGCTACCACTCTTACAGTAAGTCCGTATAAGCATGCACCCCTTATCAATGCTATTGGTAATCGGCTAGGTGATGAATATGGTCTTGAATATTTAGAGAGTGATTTTAAAAAAAATAATGGTTATAAAAGGTCAGTGGAGCTCAGTAAGAGCGCAGGTATGTATCGACAAGATTATTGTGGCTGTGTTTATAGTAAGCTGGAAAGGTTAAGGATTAAGCCTTATAATTAAAATATGTTCAATGCAATAGGATGTTCATTAATAAATACGTTCACAATTATAGGTGAGTACTTTTTGTTTGCTTCCTTGACGATAAAAGGTGCTTTTTCCAAAGAGCTTAGGCTTAAGCGAGTGATTGAACAAATGTTCAAAGTAGGGGCTCAGTCTTTTATTATAACAGCGGTAACCTTAACCTTTGTGGGGATGGTTTTTTCCAGTCAGGTTACAAAAGAATTTTTAAGAATGGGTGCAGCTAAAATTATTGGTGGGATAGTTGGGATTGCTATCTGGCGAGAGCTTGGTCCACTATTAACAGCAGTCGTTGTTGCCGCTCGAGTTGGTGCTGCCATATCTTCAGAAATTGCAGCCATGAAAGTTACCGAACAAATAGATGCACTTCGTTCTATGGCATTAAACCCTTTCTCATATTTGTATGCACCAAGGGTAATTGCCTTAGTTTTTATGTTACCGCTTTTAATTGTTATGGCAGATTTCATGGGTTTCTTTGCCGGAATGTTTATTTATGTCTTTGCATATCACGGCAACTCAGTTGCTTATTTGGTTTCAGCCGCACATATGTTGAATTTAGCGGATATTTTAGTTGGTGTTTTAATAAAAGGTCCTATTTTTGGCTTTGTAATAGCGTTAACTTCAACCTTTGTGGGGTCAAGAACAACTTCTGGTTCGCAAGGTATTGGTATTTCTACTACTTTAGCAGTAGTAGCTTCTTTAATTATACTATTTGTTGTTAATTTTTTTATATCATTTTTGGTGTTCTGATGATTGAAATAAAAGGATTAGTGAAATGCTATGGGGACAATAAGATACTTGATGGAGCATCTTTGGTTGCCAAAAAGAAGAAAAGAACAACTATTATTGGTCAAAGTGGCTGTGGTAAAAGTACTCTTTTACGTCTTATCTTGGGTTTAGAGGATTTTGAAGCTGGAGAAATAATTATTGAAGGACAATCCATTAAGGGATTAAGTGAAGAGGAGAAGAATAAGCTCAGACTTAGTTTTGGTATGGTTTTTCAGTCTTCTGCTTTGTTTGATTCGCTGACAGTTGCGGAAAATGTAGGCTTGGTTCTTAAAGAGCATACTGCTATGACCAAGCAACAGATAAAGGACAAAGTCATGCATGTCTTAGAACTTGTTGAGCTTGAGGATGCTTACCATAAAATGCCTTCAGAGCTTAGTGGTGGTATGAAAAAAAGAGTAGCCATCGCCAGAGCGATAATAAATGACCCCAAGATTATCCTGTTTGATGAACCAACAACAGGACTTGATCCAGTTACTTCTACAAGGACCGAATTATTAATAAATAAGCTTACTGATTATATGGGGGCTACTTCTATAATTGTTACACATCAAATTAGTACAATACTAAATGTATCGCAAGAAATATATATGTTTAATGAAGGTAAAGCGATTAAAACAGAAGGTGCAGATAAGATTCTGCAGAGTAAAGATAAAAATATTTACAATTTTGTGAATGGACTAGTTGAGTAAGATGAGTTTATGCTTTATATTGAGGATAGTATGAAATTAGAAACTAAATTGGGTATTTTTGTTTTCTTTGCCTTGGTAATTTTGTCTATTGGTATTATTTGGAAGAGTAGTTTGTTGCTGAAAGCAAAAGGATATGTCATTTATGGTTCCTTTGATTCAGTAAACGGTATGCTTTCTGGTTCAGAAGTTCGCTATCGTGGATTTCTGGTTGGGACGGTTTCAGATATAGTTCCTGACCCTTATAATATTGTAGTGAAAATTTATATCAAAAGAGGCGTTAACATTACTGAGGGTTCTGTTCTTCGAGTTGACTTTGATGGCCTGATAGGCGAGAAGTACATTAATATTATTCCCAACCCTGCGACAGACCAATACGTTAAACCTGGAACGATCATTAAAGGACATACTGCAGCTGGAATTGTAGATTTCGTTAATACAGGAACACAGAATCTTGATGAAACAAAAAAAATTCTGGAAGTATTTCGTAAAATTTTTACTAATAAAAAGAGTGAAGAGTCCTTGCAACAGTTTATTTTAAACATGGATTCTATTACGGATAAATTAGATTCTGTGCTTGGTTCAGTGGATAGTTTCCTCAATAAACGGTCTATGGAAGATTGGAGTAAACGAGTTGATAGTATTATTACTGGAATGGATGATTTGGTGAAAAATTTAAATGTTTTAGTTGGTTCGGTAGAATCAAGTGAAGATAAAAGCAGTGTTTATAAAGTGATTAATAATTTAGAGTCTTTTGCTAAAACTTTAGAACAAGAAAGTGAAAGTATCATCAAAGATGCTAAGAGCATTAGCTCAAGAGTGGAATCAAATACTAATTTTTTGGATAGTACGGCTATAAACATGTCAGCTTCTCTACTAGATAATCAAGAATATGGTATCGGTACTTCTTTAACAGTTAGCAAAAATGTATTTGGTGTTGTGGTTGGTAATAACAATAGTGGTGGTTCTACAAAAGTAACTCAACTTACTTATGGAAGAAATATTTTAAATGGAATAGTTGCTGCTGTGGGGCTAGTGGAATCTGCTCCTGGCGTTAAGGTTGATCAGGATGTTACTAAAACACTCAAAATAGAACATTCTCTATATAATGCAACAAACTGGATGTATAGATTAAAAACAAATTTATTTTTTACGCCTAATATCAAAGCAATTGCTGGTTATGATTATCGTTCAGCTAGCGACCAGAAAATGTTTGTTGGCATTGGATTAACTTCCTTTTAGTTTGTGTACGAAATGTTTTTTTTGAGTTAGTATTTAAGAGGAGAGTATTGAATGAAAATAATGATTGTTGATGATGCATATTTCGTTAGAATGAAACTTAAGGGTGTTTTGTCCATGCTTGACGTACAGGTGATTGAAGCCGAAAACGGAGAGCAAGCAGTCCAACTTTTTAAAGAAGAAAATCCTGAAATTATTTTTATGGATGTTGTTATGCCAAAAAAAGATGGAGTCTCAGCATTAAAAGAAATCAGAGCGCTAAGCCAAGATGTTAAAATCGTGATGTTAACTAGCGAAGGAGACCAAGGAACGCTTCTTTCTGCTCTTGAGCAAGGTGCTAATCATTACGTCATTAAACCTTTTGATGATGAAAAGGTTTTAGATCTAGTTCATAATTTATTAAAATAAATTCATTTTTTACTCAGCGAGGATAATATGAAAAATAAGATAATTAGTATTAATCGCGACAATCTTTATGATATGGCTGATTTACTTGAGTTAATTCCTGAAATAGAAGAAGGTGTTACTAAAGTTTATTGGTATGATGCAAAAAAAAATGAATTGCTTGAACCTCGTAGTATCACAGAAAAGTTTCCAGAACAAATATTCCCCATTAAAATTGTTAAATACGGTAATATTTATTTTGTTAGTTCAGTGGATGAAATTAAACCATTACCACCAAACCAGAAAGAACAATTGATCTTATTGATAAAAAGCCTTTTACCTGTCGATTCAGTGGTAAATATTTCCGCTTAAAGCTTTCCTTTTTTTAAACTGGCTCTGAAAATTTTAAGGGAATAATCGATAGATTGTTTCCTTTCAGGTGAAATTATAGTAATAATTTCTGCAAAACGTTTTATAGTAAAGGTAAAGCAAAAGGCTTTCGAATTTTTATTCAAGACTAATAATTTATTTAGAAAACTTAGAATATTAATTTTATTTAGCAATTTAGGATTATTTGCAATTTTTGAGAGGAGTACATGTAGTTCAAATATGGCAGTATGATTGTCAGATAAATAAAACTGCATATATATTCTATTTGGAAGTTCTCTTTGGATACTTTCCATTAATTGTGTAATTTGTTCCATCGAGGGTGACGAGTTGCTCAGCAATTGTTCAGCAAACAAGATTTTTTCAGATATTTCTTGTTTTTTATTGTCTTGATATACGGTAGTTTTACTATGCAATACAAATTCTCTGGTTAGACCATTGCTAATGGTTGTTGGTGCTGATGGCGAAGTATATTTTTGTAGAAGGTAAGAGGATGGGACTGAGTCAACATATATCCAACAATTTATATTAAATTTTAGTCCAATAATTTTATAACGCATGTAAATTTATCGAAGAAACTGAAGAATAGTTTCAGATAATGTTGTGAAGCATCGAAACATGGTATCCCTCTGTTAGGTCCTCTTCACCAAAACCGTGGAACAATAAAAACTCATTTGGATCATAAACAGTTTCTAACGGTTGAGGGTTAAATAAATAAAAGTAATAGTTCAAATATTCCTTAATATTGACGACTGGAAAGTTTAAAACACCTTCATTACAATCCGGATAGTCTTCTTTGAGTAGTTCTAGAGGTGTTTTATTGTCTTTATTAGAGTTTTTTCTT
>JAQWCF010000039.1 GCA_028706105.1 Candidatus Margulisiibacteriota bacterium | reverse complement strand
GTTTTCTTTTGAACAGCAATATTTTCTTTTACTATTATTAATTCTTCTGCATCTATTATTATTTTACTTTCTAAGTCTGCAAATTTAGAATAAGCTTCGGTCAATGCACTTGTCGCAGCTGCTAGTTCAGTCGTTAACTGAAGATTTCTTTCTTTAAGTTCTAAAGCCTCTCTTGATTTTACAAGCAAAGCTTCATTTGTGCTATCAATTGATTGAGATACCTTAGCATTTTCAGCGTTTTTATTCTTTGCAATTTCTCTCTGCATGATCATAAAAAATGCACCAGATACTTTGCCCCCACCCATGAATATCAATGACAACGCTCTATGGAAAGAATCATTTTCATCAATTTTAAAAGGTTCTGTCTCTACAACATCTCCCTTTTTAACATATAAAAGACCATTTTTACACACAAATGTCCGTTGCTGAGCAGTATTATCTCTGCTGATCATTTGAAACTCATATTGGTCTTTTTCTTCATCATACGTAAAATTACAATCTATTCTTATCTTAGCTAAACTTGAAATTAGTTTTGCTACATTAGTATTCAAGGTGCCTATTTCATTTAACTCACTGGCAAACTCCTGAACCACACTATCATCTGCCCAAGCATTTTCTACTTCATTTTTAGTTGCTTCGTTATTACACAATTTTTTAATACTTTCTTTAATCCCATTATAATCTATCCCTTTGTATACAAGACTTATCTCATCCCAATTGATGTCTCCATTTTCTTTAAAATAGTATTGACCAGTAATCTTGTCTTCCACCAATATTTTTTTATCCTTTAACATATCAAATATTAGTTCAGCTGTTCTATTACTTGTATCCTTATGACTTGTTTGAGAACTCTTCTCAAGATTAGCTAAAGCAGTTCTATCCTTTTCTTCTGTCCATATATTTTTCAATTCATCATATTCATCTTTAGTAACTTTACCAGTAACTGCAAGCTCTCCACTTCTTTTATTATAGGAATATTTATTAGGATACTTTTTCAAAAATTCATCTAATTTTTGATTAAAAGCTAGTTTTGCAAAAATCTCTATATCCTTTTCTTTAATACCAACTAACTTCTTAACCAAATAATATTTATCTTCACTTTCTCCATCACCAATATCTCTTAACTTTCGAAGAGAAACTTTTGCAGTAAAATCATCAACCTGATTATCAGCAAAGAAGCCTAGTATTGGCATACCAGAATCATTGATTTCAAGAACAATATCTTTTATTTCATCACCCTTTTCAAGCACTAAAGTTAAAACACGTTGCAAACCTTTTAATCTATACTTATCTTCAACTAAATCAGCTAAAACAGATTCTTTTATTTTTATCTGTACCCCAAGTTTATTTAAATCATTAATTTTCGAAGCAATATCTTCAACCAATATTGACACTGTTTCTTCTTCGTCAGATTGGAACCCAAGTTTCTTAAATGTTACACCACGAATTATACTAACAATCTCTTCTCGTCCTACTATATCTAAACTATCTTCATCCTTAATTTTACTTAATAATTTTTCTTGAACAAAAGCAGCAAGTGCTTCTTGTTGTTTATCATCAAGAACAACCTCTGTACCTGTAATATCCAAATTAATATTGTGCTTTTCAGCGAATCTTCTAAGTTCTTCAACATCTAAACAAATAGTATTATCTTTTATTTTTGTATAGCCACCGTAACTTAAATAACTTTTACTTAATTTCCCGTTAATCTCTTCGATTCCTAAAATATAATGAGCTAATAACAATGCTGTCTCGCTCTTTTCAGCAAAAATATCTTTCTGCTTCTCGGAATTATAAATAACTGACATACCCTGCAACGTTGACATTTGCTCGCCTATTTGTCTTAAGAACGCAGCATGATGAGAACTGGCATCTGTTACTAACATTTGGAAATTACCTTTATAAAAAGAACCTATCTCATTATCTCTCTCGAATTGTTCTCCAGGATTGCTTTCCCTTCTTAACCAGATTCCTTTCAACAGACCGAAATAAAGAACACTATAACTACCACCGTGTAAGGCACTACCTTCTGCTCCACCTAAAGTTACTGCAATATTAGGATTGGCTAACATTGCTTGTGAAAAATCTGTTTGGATCCCACCGAACTTAACTTTACTATTTGTTTTATTATACAAATTAAATCCAGTTTGGACCCCAACGTTAATTTGTAGATTATTTTTCCAACTTTCTAGTGCAAGCCCAAAATTGAGATGAGGATCCCAAATAGAAAGTTCTACAGCTACCTTTAATCTTAAATTATCCATCAGCTGAAAATCTTGTTTAGCCTCTATGCCTAAATTAAGGAGTGTTCTTGGATCGCTTATCAAATCAGCAATTACAAACCCTAGCTTAGCGTCTATTTCAAAACCAGCTAATTTAATACTATTAAAATCAAGGTTAGCTCCTGCAAATAATTTAGTAATATCTGTTATCTCAACTTGTTTGTCAGTAATAAGTTGATTTATCTGTGTTGCTACATAAGTTAAAGCAATATCTAAATTAACTTTACTAAAGAAGCTTTGATACATTGGTTGTATGCTACTTATTGCTTCATACTGAATCCTAGCCGCACTGTCTTTAGAATAGATGTTATTCACATATTCTTTAACCTTATCTAAATAACCTCGAAGTTCTGCAACATCCGCTTTAGATACACCATCCACCCAAGAATTTTCATATTTAGTAAGTTTCTGTTCTAAATAACTCTTTCTTATATTAAAAGCTTCCTCGTATTTCCCTTGATTTGCTAAACTATCGGTATATGCAAACAATGCTTTTTCATTCTCCAATGCTTCTGTAGGTATTTTGATACCTTCTATTGGGGCTATCTTCTTTTCATAAATTAATGATTCTATAACTTCCTGAATATTATCTCTTCTTTGTAAATAAGCAGAGTAACTAACAATTTTTGATGCACCTTTATAATCAGTATCTGGAGCAAACACACCAGCAGTACCACCTATCACAGTCTGCTCATCAAGCTGATACTCAGCTCCAACCTTTACAGCTGTACCAGCACTTGTGGAAATAGCTTTATCTTCAGACCCATCTTGTTTAAATGACTGAGTAACTTGTGCTTTACAAAACAAAGTAAACTTATCTATCTTCTTATACCATTCTGCTCCTATACCCTGCTGTTGTACGGTTTCTTTTTCGTTGAATCTATTAATAAACTCAGATTCACTATCAAAAACATATACCATAAATTTATCAGCTAACATTTTATTTTTTACAACTGCTGATAATTTAGCGTAATGTTGTTTTGTATCATCATACTGTCCATAGAAATTAATCTCGTAATCTTCACCAAACTGTTGTGAAATATATGTTGATAATTTTTGTGTTACTGGACTTTGGTCAGTAAGCACTAAACTATGTGTTTCCTTAAGCCATTTGTCGTATTCAGCATTAGTCATGGTTAAGAAATTTTCATCCATTACTCCACCACTAGCACCACTAGGGCTATAAATATTATCTCCACCAATCCTACTTAAGGTTCCATTGTCGTTAATTACGTCATATCCTAGTTCAAACCCTGTTCCTGTATAATCAATATTCTTTCTATATTTAACTCCAAAATCTTGTTTATCCATAAAATAGTCAGGCTCACTAAAATCACCTAATGTCTGATCAGAAGCTGCTTTCTCCTGAGTAAAGGACAAAGACAAACTATCATCAAACAAATCCAAGCCTATCTCATCTTTTCTTAGTAAAGCATTATTAGTAGGATCAGCCCCAAAAGTTTTTGTTCTTTCTCCTGTATGGTCAGTTAACCAAACGTCACTATCTGTTTCATGCCAAGTACCAGTACCTCCACCAACAGTTGTATTCCCACCTGAGGTCTCATTTTCAACTGGTTCACCATCAATTGTATAGTCCCCGCTATATTCATAATATCCTGTTTTACTATTTTTTAATCTTTCAGAGCGAAGCTCATGAATCTGGTTAAGTGATATCTTCCCGTCTTCTGCATAAGGAGAACCTGTAATATGATTATTTGCAGAAGTTACTTTTAGTCTAGCACCAAAAAAATCATCATCTTCGTATGATAAGTCTCTTCTTCCCCTAGAATTAGGCTTAATACCATTAATTTCATCAGAAACGCCTGGATATGTTGGTGTTAATCCTGTATTACCAAATCCATCCTCTATAAACAGAAGATCTTTAGTAAAATCAGCTTTTTCCTCATCATCACCACCACTAGATTTATACCCTTTCAAGGTAGCTTTTATTCTCATATATGAATCGTCAGATGTGTCAGACAACTGTCCTGCCACTTTTAAAGCAGAAGATTTGTCTGTCGCTGCCAAAAATGAAGCTGCTTGGTCCCAAGACATTGGGGTAACTTCTTTTTGTGTTAACCCAGCTTTTTCATAATCCCCTTTAGTGTGCTCTAAGATCCTGATAAGAACTCCATTACGTGCCTCTGCAAACTCTACTTGTTCCACCAAGGACAAACCTTTACTATATACTTCTTCTAACTTAGCTCTTATCTTGTTATAGTCGGATGTTGAATAAGCATTTTTTGATGACAACTGATTATACGCAAGCATCATCTGATAACTAAACTCATAAGAATTCTTTTTTCTTCCTTTTTCAAATTCTTGCTGATTATTAGGCCTCGCGAATTCTGCTTTAATCTGACCGTCTTTATCATACATTGGGCTTCTTGTCGCATTAGCAAGTGCCATTTGTAAAAACAAAGTCTCTACTTTATCTTCATAAGAAGTACCGTTCTTTGCATATTTAGCAATAAGATCTTCTATTTTTTTAACATCAGCTGCTCTCGTTGCGTCTTTTAACTCTTTTAATTGTAATTTATCTATTAAAACATTTATTTGTGTTCTAAAAAGTTCTGGATTGTTTTTAAATCTTTTTGTTCCTATGGCTTGTTCCACTAGCAGTTGTGCCTTATCTAACATTTGTGCCTGCCTCAAAACATTAATTTTTTGAAAAACTATGTGGATATCATCTTCATCAGAAACAACAAACATTACACTATCGGCAGATGTGAGCTTGTTTTCTCTTAAATATTTATTAGCCTCTGCTCCAAAACCTGTCTTAAACGTTTCTAAATCAACATATTGGTCCTTAAATGTAAATTCTGAAGAATCAGCTTTACTTGCTAATACTTCAATAAAGGAAGGGTTGCCGCTTAATTTAGCAGGATTTCCTATCAAAGAATCAAACTGCTTAATGCCCTGACCAGTTTTAATTAAATAATTCCTATAAATCTCCACAATCTGAGCAATATGGTGTGGACGCAAATCATCTTCATTTGCTTTAAACTCTTCTATTTCTTGGTTTAATCTTATCATTAAATCTTTTGCTTCTTCTGATGTCTTAACTGAGTTAACAAAATATTGAATTTCTTGTCTTAACGAAAGAAAAAGTATCCTGTTGTCTATACCTTGCATTGTTTCTTTTTCAAGTTTTGCAATCTCCGCTCCTGCTTCTATAATAAATGGTTTGCCTCTCTCCTTGTAAAGAAGAGAAAAAACTTGTAGAATCTGCAACTTTTGTTTTATTTTTTCACTTGCATTCGCAAAAAGCGTATAACCTGATATTTCATCATATTTTCTTGTAGCAAAAAGTAAGTCCAACTGCAAATCATCTTTTGCTTCTTGAAGATTATTATTATTAGCTATAAAACTTTCTGGCAAATACTTATTAAGGTCAATTTCAGAAAGTCGTAATTCACTACCTAGAACTCTATTTGCTCTAACATGAGTAGCTAAAAATACTTTGAGTGTATTAATATATTCTGCTTCTGTTTTATTTCCCTCTGCAGTCTTTTGAAAATCTATTAAAGACTGTAACCCACTAATAGCCTTTGCAAAATATTTTGCTGCTTCGCCATATGTTCTTTGCTGGAAATAAGCTATACCTTTTAGAAGTTCTATATTGCTTTGAATTTTAACTTTATCAATTTTATCATCAATACCAGACAATAATTTCTCTGCTTCATTTAAAAATTCATTAAATTGTATATTGAACTCATCATCCTTAGTTTTTTGTCTGTTAAGCAGGTTAACTGCTTGTAGTGCCTTAACTGTAATTTTATCTTTAGTAGCCAGCGCAAGACCTTTTTCTTTGCCATCTTTCGAACCAAGCAAGCTATATACTAACCCAGACTTAAAATCAACTTCTTGTAGATTAGCTAACTCCATTTGAGCTAAGTTATACGAAATCTTGTGTTGCTCTGTTGCTAATTGGTCGTATGTAATCGCACCTATTTTGTTTTCTGATTCTGTCTTACCTTTTCTCTTTAACGAATATCGGATATCAGTTAACTTATAATCTATTTTATCTTTAAAAGATTCAGGCACTGCTTTTAAGCTACGTTCCACTGCATCTAAGTTTGGTTTATCTTCAAAATCTATAACTTGTTCTAAATAGTAATTTGCTAGGAAGAGATTCAAATTATAGTGACTTTCATCATCATAAGCTAAATCAGAAAGATTCTTATATTCGCCTACATTAGCTTCTGTGCCATCCAAAACTTTATTTGTTAGCTCATCTTTTAAATAAGATAGTTTTAATTTAGCAAATTGTAAATAAAACTTAACCGCCTTATCATCTTTAACTGTAGGTGTATCTTGTAAATATTTGCCGTTTTCTAAAGCACTAATAACTTCTTGTTTTTGCATCTTATTTTCAGCACATAATTCAAAATAATATGTAACTACAGCAAGTTTATAGGATATATAAGCCTCGATACCATCCGGCAAATTAGTTTTTGGCCCTTCCAATCCAAGCAACTTCCCTGCTTTAGATAAGTCCTTGTTTTTTAAATGATAATTCACTAACATTAATAGAATTTCAGATTGTAATGCAACTTTATCTTCTGGTTTCAATCCAGCTGAACCTAATGATTTTTGTAAAGAAAGTATCTCTTTTAAATCATCTTCATTAAATCCCATTGTTCCTGCTATTGCTCTAAACTTACTTATTTGTAATAAAAATTTCATTTTTTTGTCATAAGTAGATTTAGAGAAGTCAATCTTTAATAATGCTTCATCAACAACGCTATCTATAATTGAATAATTATTATCCTTATCCAACAACAAATACTCAACGTACCCAAAAACAAAATCAGGTCTAGCTAATGAATACTCAAGAGCCCCAATGACCTCATCAACAGTGACTTCAGAATACTCAATGTTTACAGTCTCATTGTCTGTAAGACTAAACCCAGGAAATGACATTAAATAAATTTTTGCATTATCTCCTTCATTTTTTTCCACAAACTTCAACATAAATAATGCCAAATCAGCATTAACCTTTATGAAGTTAAGAGCATCTACCATTCTAGGATTCACCTTCTTAATGAAACCTTTTATTTTCTGTGTAACAGCTTCCAATAAGAGCAATCTCTTCTCTTCAAAATTAAGAGCTGGAATTAAGTCAACATTTAGTTGCTTTGCTATACTAACAAAGGCATCAATTGCTTTATTTTCATCTAAATTATTGCTTTTCAAAAAGCTATATACTGTTTTAAGTTTATCTGACTCTATCCACCTTTTTACATCTTTCAAAATCTCATATTGACTTACATCTTTAAATTCAATCGACTCTATTGATTCATACATCTTCTTATCATCTGCAATAGCAATATCATTAAAGTAATTACGAGCATTTGCTAATGAAATCCTTTCAGATAAAAGGTCCCTACCTAACACTACGTATTGATATCCATCCTCATAGTATCCAGGTCCCAATACTGGCGCTAAAACGACACAATCCAAGAACTCTTGCACATCGTTTTCATTCTTAGAAACAAAACTAAAATCAAACTTAGTTGTAGGCACATATGTTTCATTAACTATCCTTGAACCATTCCATCTGCGTATTTCTGTTCCAGCAACAGATTCAAAACATTTTCTATAATTAGCGTCAGTTTTGTTAGGAAAGTGTGTAGTTTTATTAAAACTAATTAAATCCTTAGATTGCTGAATATAAGCCTCTGCTTTCTTCAAAAATTCAGACGATTTAGAACTACCGTTCATCGCTTCCCGATAATTCAAGTCTGCTAAGAGATTGCTAGCATCAGCTAAAAACTTAATAGCATTCCCAACCAAAGTAACTCCATAAGAAGGTATCCCATAGTCATTACTTCTATAATCATAAGGACTTCCGCCGCCCATATATAAATGCATACAAACACTACTTATAGGTTTATTCACAAGCACATCTTTGTTATTTTCGTAAGCCGCAGGGATATATGTTTCCTTTATGTATTTAAAAATCTCGTTCAACTTTTTAATATCAGGATGATCCAAACTAAGGCTATCATTTTTCTGCAATTCTAAAATTAACGAACATAATACTTTATTAAACTTTTCTAATTTCTCCAAACCATAGATATCAACAGTACCATTTTCTTTAAAGGCTTTAATATATTCATATACTTTTTCAAGTTTTGTTAAGTTCGGAGATATTTGTGGCACATAAAATGGTCCAGATTGAACAGACGGAGCAACTGCTTTAGCTGTGTCTGTGGCAGGCTTTTGTTTTACTTTAGAAGTATCCGCGAGATCAGACATCCACTGCGGCATTACATATTTTTCGGGACCAACATTACCTACACCCACTGCTTACTCCTTATGATTACAATCCTATAATTATCTTATATTAAGATATCGCAACCAAGACAAAATTATTGCAACTAATTTACATTTAGTTTAATTAATATATATATGCCCTAAATACATTAATCTAAAACAAGTATTCCATTGAAAGATATTAATATAATAAATTATTAGCAAACCCCGCTATAACTAGCGATAGCCTTGCCCACTACTTTTCATGAAATCGATTAAAATATACCCTGGAATTTTAACTTTAAGCTCTTTATCTATGACATACAATGAGTCTACTTTTTTATACAATGGCACTGTAATCTCATAGAAATCAACCTTGTTTAACTTTGCATCCTTAAACTGCTGAAAATAATCATCTAATTGACCTCTAGCACCTGATGAACCGTGAACATTTGCTCCTTCTATAAAAAACAGTAAAGATCTAATAAATGCTTCTGGATAATAAGTTCCAGCAACAGCATTATCTAGTATCTTTCTCATCTCTTTACTTTCAGCTGATTCTGTATAATATTTTTGTTGTATCTTAAGGTCAACCACTGGATCTGCCTTCTTTTCTGCTAATAAGCTATTAGTTTTTACTTCAATTATCCTCGTTTTAATATCCTCCATAAATTTTAATTTTATAGGAAAAGAATCATTAATAAGATTACCCATATCATTTTGCAAACCAACATAAAGTTTTGTTAATCCAGAACATAACTCATTCTTACTATTATTATTCACATCAGAAGTAATCCTCGTTTGATACATACGATTGGACATAATAATCGCTCTAGAATACTGCATAAACATCTGTCTTAAAGACACTTCATCTGCACATTTTGCAGAAGATAATGCACGATAATCAGCATAAACTGACATCATCAACATTTTATCCACAAAACTATTGTTTCTGAAATCATCTATATTGAATTTATCGTAAATACCTTTAAGCTCTGCAACGGCACTGTCATCACCATTAACAGCACGAATCAACTTCTCCATTGTCGTTTCGCCAGAATTTATATCGATTGTTAATAAACTCAAATAAGCATCTCTTATTACATATTGAGTTATTGCTTCCGTTTTATCAGAACTATTTATTATCTTCAAATTAATATTATGTAAATTGATAACGAACTTTTCTTTTAGTTTGTAAAGATATTGCACTAAATCATCTTGTTGTGAACCAAGATCTAAGGAAAATATTCTAATATTCCTATCTAATTCTTCCATAACTTCTTTTAAATTATCAATTCTACGAGAAATTTTTTGTAACTCTAACTGGTTAAGACCACTCCCTTGTTGTTTAGCATATATACTCTTTATATCTGCTAAGCACTGTGCCATTAGAGAATAAGAATTCTCTGACAAGAATAATTTCAATCTCTTTTCTGTTTCTGTTTGTTGTACTGTTTCTACTTTAGGCAACACAAATCCATCTCTATTATTTATTGCTGGAACATTCGCATCTTGTATCCCCTTGCTTTGATCATCTAATTTGCTTTGATCATATAATGCTGTTACTAGTCCCTCTCTTAAATTATTTGCTGGTGCTTGCAAGAATCTGTCTTGCAAAATCTTATCAGGGGGAGTTCCTGTTAATGTATAAGGAAGCTGAGAATCAAAAGAAGTTACTTGACTATCATTACTAAAGCCATAAATTTTTGTTAACTCACCTTTATTACGTTTATCTATTTTTAGGTTAGCAGGATGGATTGTTGCCAAGTCAGGATTTGAAGCCAATAACCCATAAGCCCTATAGCCCATATAATCCGCTTTTTCCCCTAATGTAAATTTGCCATTATCTTCGAATAAAACCTCTACCCACTCTGGCAAAAATTCTGTAAAAGAAGAAACGGTTTTATTAATTGAAGTAATCTTATTGTTTAAATAACTTCTAATAGAAACATTATCTGCAGTAGAATCTAATAGGCTTAAAATATCTTTCAATACTGATAAATCCAGAGAATCTATATATATATTAACTGTATTACCTTTTTCATAAGCTATAACCTTATTTAACAAATTGATTGCCTTCTCTTTTTCTCCAATAACTAACATAGCATCTATAGCCTTATAACAAGCAGCTAAATCTGGTTCTGTCCCCACATAATAACTACCTGAGGCAAATACTCCTATTTCTTGCACATCACCAAATCTGTTAATTAATGGCACAGGAAGATCCTTCTTTTCAGACAAATCCACTAAATACTCAAAAGATTTTATGTCTCTATCCAACATTTCATGCAAAACTTCTTGTTCAGCTTTCGAAACAGAAGCTAATGTCCTTGCTTTCAATAACATACTATCTGCTAAATCTATAGAGTTTATATATCTATTCACATCATTATCTGCAGGGAAATATAAAATTTCACCATTATTAGCTGCTACGGTCAAAGAAAATCTATCACTTAACTGCATAACTGAAGATATGCCGTTTCCGATTGGATTTATACCATTAAACATAATATCTTGTTTATAATTAACATATCTATTTACTGCTTGCTGTTTATCCATCTCTGTCATAGGGCCTAACTCCCCGATAACTTCTGCATTAGTAAAAATTTCTTTATTTGCAACAAATAATCTAACTAACCAATGATCTGTTTCCAAAGGATTAACAGCTGTACCACTCATAACACCAGACAATTTATCTGCTATATCCTGATAAGATTGCAAACTAGCCTCTATTATCTGTCTATTTTTTAATGTTATCGTAGGTTTTGATATATACTGCTCATATGATTTCAACGTACTAGTAATAAGATTCAAAAATTTTACAGCAAAAGAATAAAGCAACTTCTTATGATCTAACGAATCAACAATAGGAATGCCCTCCTTAGTCACACTCTTCATCAGTAACAGCTTCATAAACCTAGGATCTGTATACATAGCCAGAAGCTCTAGCAACTCTTGATATTTAACTAACTCATCAAACACCAATTGCGTTGTCCCATCATTTGAAACAAGCTGAACATCTGTATTCAAAGAAGACAACTGACCAATTATCTGATCACTTTTCAGCTCACCGTATGAAAGTAATGACCAGAAATAGTTTTCAAATGATCCTTTGCCCTGTTTTAACTCCCGATATCCATCAATCACAGACTCTATCAAAGTAATAGACCTATTGTTATTCATGTATCGATTAGGTGCAAATGAACGGAATCCAGCACAAAGCTTAATAACCTCTTGATCATCTGTAAAATTATTAATTAAATAGTCATACATTTCTGCAGCTCTCTCTTCCAGGTTAACGTCCTGTATGCCCATTGCAGAAAGTTGATTATAGGCTTCTATCGTAGTTTTTGCTCTAACAACATTAAAAAGAACATCATTCTCCATATCTTGAAGAACAAAATCCTCCTTAGACTTAACTATTCCTCTACTTGCCATTTTATTATTTGAAAGTTTAATAAAGAAATCATACTCTAATTGAGAAAGAGCTACAGTAAATACGTCATTCCCCCCGAACTTAACTGAATATTCTCCCTCTACCGATGATGACATCATCTCTGGCTTTTGATTATTAACTATATACGTCAGTAATCTCGCTTTATTTAAACTATTCTCAGAACCATCATTATTTTTTGCTGCAATAGATTTAGCTTGCTGTATATATGTATTCATTAATACCGGAACACTAATTTTAAATATCCTTAAAGCATTATCATATCCTTGAAAGGATTGATTATTGTCTACACCTGTAATTAAATTAACAGCCAAATCGGAATATCCGTGACTTTTCCCAAGAATATCCATCTTAGAAAAATCAAGCAAATTGCCAGCTACACTAACTCGCATTTTCTCTGCAAAATCAACCATATCATCATAAGTAAGACTGTTATTATCTATGTTTTTAATATTAAAAAGATATTTATCCATAACACTATCCTGGTCATCACTAAACTTCAGATATTGAGGTGGTATTTGTAACTTTGGCGAATACCTATTGCCTGGTAAGAAAAAGTGACTCATTGCGTTTAAAAAGGATAATCCTATCTTAATTGAATCCTCCATACATTTATTCTTTTGTTCTACTAATTCAACATGCATATTATCATCTTTATTTAGCTGACTAATATCATTAAGGATACCCGCTCGCTTAGCATATAAACTCATCAGCTGACTATATGCCCTAAAGAAGAATCTTGAATTATCCATCTTCTTAGCATACTTGTTTCCAGTATCAAGCTCCTTGATTCTAGAAGAAATTGCTAATTCAGTTTCAGTTATTGCTTTTTGATTCTGATCCAAATAACTCTTCAACCAAACAGTTGTAACATTATCTGAAGTCATTGCCTCTAATTTAGCCCTGTCATACTGGACTGCCCTGTCTAAGATACTGCCTCTGAGCAATCTTATCTCATCCTTATATTCTTCTGGCATTCTATTCTTATTAAGATATTTAGTAATAGCTTCAGTTATTTTTCCATGTCTGAGTGCATCAACCTGGTCTTTAAAATCAACTACATTTACTGAATCATCCTTTAAATGTTGATACAAATTAAATAAAGCGATTTCTTTGTACTCATTATTAACATCCGTGTCTTGGTCTAAACCTAATGCAACATTACAATATGAAAGCGCTAAATGTGGAGGGTCAACTGTTGCCAAGAACTCCAACAACTCCCTTATCCAAAGGAAATAAACCTGTTTACCAACGTCCTCTTTAGTCAATTTTCCATAAATTATTGACTGAGCATTTCTAACACCAACTGGACCTCTATTACCATCTATATTTTTATAATCATCCAGCATTTTTTTACAGTCCATTAGATTAGAAAAGATCTGAGGTCTATCTGTATAATAAGAAGCGTATCCTAAAAGTCTTGTAGCTTTAATAAGAGCCAACCTAAGCAATGGATTGTTCAGCTTCTCCTTACCAAAAATATCTGGATTACTAATCAATCGTTTTAAAATAACTGGAGCATCATCATACCTTCCTACAATAGATAAAGCTTCTTCCATATAACCAAGAGCCATAGTAATCATATTGGCTCCTTCATGAATATTATTCTCCATCTGAAAATAAGAAGCCATATTCAAAAATTCAATACAATTTTCAACAAGTTGCTGATCTTGCCTAATTTTTGCTCTTGTTACAATATTTACCTGAAAATAAACGCTCAAGGCATTTCTCGCCTCGGCTACACTAATATCGCCTAGTTTAAGTTGACTCTGAGCTTTTTTGGGATCCACAGATAACATATTAGATAAAGTTAACTGTGTAACATACCTATTCACATAATTTGACATGCTAGGCAACGAGAGCCCACTATTAACTTTGTTAAACAACTCATCATAGTATTTATTATAAGAAAAACCCACTTCTCCTTTACCATAAATAAAATCCTTACTAGGTCTATAAAACCCAGCTTTATTATCCTGATACACTAACAAATCAGTCCCTTTATTTCCCTCATCTGTAAAAAAACTTAAGTCTACATCACTAAAAAACCCATCTGACAAAAATTCATCAAAATTCTTATGGCCATGACCTAAAGCTATCATTGCTCCTTTTGCCTTATCTCTATAGTTTTCATCAGCAAGCATATAGTCTAAAAGTTTACTGGCAGCATAATATATTGCATGCCATTCATCATTTATAACCTTTTTATCTACGGCTGCATCTTTCATTACCTGAACAAAAATCATTTTTTGTTGAGAAAGTCCTTCACCAATAACCGCTGGCTCTAACTTAATATAAGATATATTTAATGGCTCAGATAATGCAGTAACATTTATTTTTTGTCTTCCATTGATACGTTCATTAACTAAATGCAACAATAGGCTTGGGTATTCTGTTTTTTTCTCAACCCCACCCATAACGCCTTGCATAGTAAGCATTCTGTTTGCCTTGCCTTCTTGTTTATCTTTCAAAACAGATAAGATTGCTTTTGCTTCAGGATCAGCAGAAGACGACTTATCAAGCATAGCAATAGTCGCAGGAGAAGACAAAATTTCTTTTAAAAGAGATTGTGCCTGATTAGCAATACCATACTTAGCCACTTCTTCTTTACTTAAAAAACTTTCTTCATTGCTCTTCCCAACACAATATAATTCAAAAATAAATTGTGCTGCATATTTCCCTTGCTCATATAATTTATTCCTAATATCGAGCTCTTCCTCAACAACCAACTTTCTATCTACGAACTTAATCTGACACTGATCAGGGATAAAACCAATACATTCAACTTGAACCTGTCTAGCCAACTCAAACATGTTTTTCCTTATTCCTAACCAATAATCCCTATCCTGACTATCATATTCTGCCAATACCAATAATGCATCGCTCCTAAAAACAGAAAAATCTATAGATAAAAATCCATTCCTATCTTTTACGTTATGATCTTCTGAAATAGAAATAAATCTTGCATAATTACCATCCCTACAGAATCTTTCATCTAAATTACTATTGTAGTCATAAACCTCAAGTATCTTTATTCTATTAATTAACTGACTCAAAACCACATCCAACTTTAAGGCATATCCATTAGCTGCTTTAAACTTATCTCTTATATCTTCAGGAATAATCTTTGAAATATAGTTAACCTCCCTTAATGAAAGAGGATTTGAATCATTCATATTTGTACGCAACCATATAAGTCCTTTTATAAACAACAAATCTGCCGCAGCATCTGAAGATCGGTTCATTGACATGCCTGAAACTAACTCACCTTCAGCACTTACATATTTACGACTAGCAGCTCCACCGAGATTAATACCACTTTTATCATCAAACATTAGTTTAAAATAACCAATAATCAAACCCTTAATAGCTTTGAATAAAGTTGCCTTAACCTCGAAATCCTGTTGTTTTTCATACTTATCTATCAAAGATGAGATTGCTGTAGCTTGATATCTTGAATTAATAACACCTATCAAGTTTGGATCCAAAGCACCGTCAATAGACTTAAAAGAATCATTGGCGCTAAACTTCCCGTTAGCCTTCTCATCATCAATAGCAACGGTTTGTCGATAAACAGTAGCTGGCATAGGATCCTTAAGCAGGTATATATCTAAGTCATCTCCTCCTGCTAAATCACAGCTACTACTTGATGGATTAATCACAGTAAAGTCACTAAAACCAAGACTAGCTAAAGGATTAGCTGCATTCTTGGGATCAATATTAACTGCTCGTCCTACATAAGAAGAGGATGGGTTCCCAGCTCTATAAGTTAAATTATTTATATAATTTGTATTACTCATCTATACCAACCTTATTCTCTTTATTAATATATCGTAAAAACTATTAACTAATCTCACTTATATTATAGATTATTTTTTTCAGCTATTCTTTGTAACCCTTCACTTGCAGGCATTAGCTTATATGCTTTTTCGAAAACTTCTTTTGCCCTACCTAAATAATAGTCTTTTTTTGCAGAATCATTTTTTGCTAATTTCATATACTCGTTGTATAAAGAAATTGCTTCGTTTTCTTTTATACCATTACTGAACAAAAGTTGTTCAGTTACTAGTATTACAGTAGGCCTATCACCTTGCTTCTGATACTCTTTAACAAGCTCTCTGACCATATCATGGAAAGCATTTCTACTAATTTTGTCCTTAGAGAAAAACTCGAAGCCTCTTGCTAATACATTAATTGCATTTTTATACTCTCCTAAAGTTATCCTGGCTTTAAATAGGTCAATGATATCTTCCTTATCAAAATTATACATATCAAAACCCTTCACTAATCTATCTTCAATAGCAATAGCTCTTTCAACTAGTGGTATATTTTCTAACACCTCAAGTTGTCTAACAAACTCTCTGTTGTCTACATATTTTTTTGCTTCTGCTTCCATTTCTGGTGATGTTCCAACTGCCTTAACAGCATCTACGTCTTGTTGTTTACCATCAAAAAAAGCTGCCATTGCCTTATAATTTGCTTTCAACGGAGCCGTATCCGTATTCTTTGTGCCTTTACCTATATGAGTTAATCCCTTCATAACTTGAGAATGAATCACATTTAAAGCCGTTATTCCAATAACAACACCAACAAGCCCAGTAACAATACCCATACCCTCAGAGCCTACTGTCTCAAAAGAAACTCCCCAGTCTACCAAAATACCTAGTACTGTTGATTTTATCTGAGCAAAATTAATAAGATTAGATGCAATCTCTAACCCAGCAAAGTTAATTCCAAGACTAGTCAATGTTCTTCCCAAACCGTAAACACCCTGAGTTCTTGGATTATAGCCGCCTACTTTACTTAACTTACGTGAAGAAATAGGCTTATCTAAATCAACCCTTGGCTCCTTCATTATCTTTCTACACAAATACAAATTTTTGAATTTGGCCAAGCCATAATCAAGATTATTTTTTATATCTGACCCCAGCATATTCATATCAGAATAACCACC
>JAQWCF010000038.1 GCA_028706105.1 Candidatus Margulisiibacteriota bacterium | reverse complement strand
CTTGTTTCTACTTTGCCTGCTTACCTTAACGCTTTAACTAAAAAAGGCGTCTTTATTGTTACTGTTAATGATTATTTAGCAAAACGAGATAGTGAGTGGATGGGCTCAATTCATAAATTTTTAGGTTTAACTGTTGGACTAATCCAATCTGGCATGAACCCAAATGATAAAAAAGTTGCTTATGAAGCAGATATTGTTTATGGAACCAACAATGAGTTCGGCTTTGATTATCTACGTGACAATATGGCTACAGAGTTATCACAATGCGTTCAGCGCAACCTACACTATGCAATTATTGACGAAGTTGACAGTATTTTAATTGATGAAGCTAGAACACCGCTAATAATCTCTGGTGTTGTCGAGGAAGATACAGAAAAATACAGGAAGGCATCGCTAATTGCTAAAAAGCTCAAAGTGGAGGAGCATTTTACAGTCGAAGAAAAACAGAAAAACATTATCCTTACAGAAGAGGGGATTACCCAGACAGAAAAGTTGCTAAATATTGAATATCTTTACGATATTGAACATATGGACCAAGCGCACATGCTTATTCAGTCACTTAAAGCTATCCATTTGTTTAAACGAGACGTTGATTATGTTATTCAAAATGGAGAAATCATTATTGTTGATGAGTTCACCGGTAGACTTATGCAAGGCAGAAGATATAGCGATGGTCTACATCAAGCCATAGAAGCAGTAGAAGGATTAACCATCCAGCAAGAAAGCCAAACGCTAGCTTCCATCACCTTTCAAAACTATTTCAGGATGTTTAAAAAACTATCTGGTATGACCGGTACAGCCATGACCGAAGCAACTGAATTTGAAAAAATTTACGGACTAGAAACCTTAGAAATACCAACCAATAAACCTCTTGTTAGAAAAGACGCACCTGATGCTGTTTATAAATCAAGAAATGGTAAATACAATGCAGCTGTTAAAGAAATCATTGAACATCATAAGAACAATAGACCTGTTTTAGTTGGCACAATTTCTATAACAACCTCTGAACTTATTAGCGAATTACTAAAGAAAAAGGGAATTAAGCATAGTGTTCTTAATGCAAAGTTTCATGAGCAAGAAGCAGAAATCATTGCTAATGCCGGTCAACCAGGAAGCGTTACTATTGCCACAAACATGGCTGGACGTGGAACGGACATTGTTTTAGGTGAGGGAGTAATAGGCAAAGAGGGTTTAGTTGTTTTCGGTACAGAAAGACATGAAAGCAGAAGAATTGACAATCAGTTAAGAGGTCGTTGCGGTAGACAAGGAGATCCAGGTTTAACCAAGTTTTTTGTAAGCATGGAAGACGATTTAATGCGCTTATTCGGATCAGATAAAATCATTAACATTATGGAAAGCTTAGGCTTTGACGATACTACTCCTATTGAACACAATATGATTTCCAAATCCATTGAAAGAGCTCAAAAAAAAGTAGAACTCTATCATTTTAATATTAGAAAACAGCTTCTTGAGTACGATGATGTTATGAATAAACAAAGAGAAATTATTTATAAACAAAGAAGACTTATTTTAGAACAAGAAGGATTGATTAATAAATGTTTTGAAATAATGGAATACCATATTAAAGCTATGGTTAATGCTTTCTTTCCAGTTAATGCCAACTTAAAAGAAGTTGATTGGAAAGAATTAAAGAAGGAATTATCTGTCCTTCTACCAATAAATTTTACAAATATGGAACAAAAAAACCAAGAAGAAACTATCAACAATTTACTAAAACAGAATCAAACATTTTTTAATAACTTTATTGCACAAATCAACAAAGATGATCTTTTATCTATTATGAAAATTATCTATATTCATTCTTTGGATACTAAATGGATAGAACATTTGAAGAATATGGATTTTTTAAGAGAAGGAATTGGATTAAGAGCCTATGCTCAAAAAGACCCTCTCTTGGAATACAAAAAAGAAGGTTATGAAATGTTTCAAGAAATGATGGATAGTGTGGAACAAGAAGTTATTACCAATCTTTTTAAGGTCAAAATTGTTACAGAAGAAGAAATGGGAAAAATCATGGCAGAAGAACAGAAACGAATCAAAATTACTTCCTATGATCGAGACACAAACAATCAACAAAAAATCAATAAACCAATCACGAATAAAGACACCAAACCAGGGCGAAACGAGCCTTGTCCTTGTGGCTCTGGCAAAAAATATAAGGTCTGTTGTGGAAAACAAATTTAGTTATGATAGAAGATTATAAATCAAAAACCGAAGAATACCTTAACAAAGCGACGTTGCTAGAGGGGTATCTCCAAATCAATAACCTACTAAATGATAAAGCAATGCTTGAAAGACAACTTCAGGAAAAAGACATTTGGAATGACCATGATAAAGCGAGTAAGCTGTCTAAGGAAATCAAGCTCATCGAACATAAATTAAAAGATTTTTCTGAATTTAAAGAAAACATTAATTATATACAAGATTTATTAGAACTAAACGACCAATCGCTGGAACAGGAGATTAAAAGCTTTTTAATTGAAATAGGAATTAAATATAAGAAACTAGAACTAAAAACACTACTTAATGAACCTTACGACCAAAACGATGTAATACTTACCATTAATGCAGGAGTTGGCGGCACTGATGCTCAGGACTGGGCAGAAATGCTTCTTAGAATGTATAAAAGGTGGATAGAAGATAAAAGTTTTAACTACGAAATAATAGATATCTCAGTAGGAGATGAAGCTGGGCTGAAAAGTGTCACTTTAACTATAGAAGGTGAGTATGCTTACGGGCTACTTAAATCTGAGCACGGCATACATAGACTAGTGAGACTGTCTCCCTTTAATGCTAATAACAAAAGACAAACATCCTTTGCTTCAGTTGATGTTCTTCCACAATTAGACCTTTCCAAAGAAATCAATATCAGACCTGAAGACATTAGGGTCGACACCTATCGTTCGAGCGGTGCTGGGGGACAACATATTAATAAAACAGATTCTGCTGTAAGAATAACACATTTAAAAACTGGGATAGTTGTTCAATGTCAAAGTGGTAGGTCACAAACACAAAACAAAGAAAAAGCTATGCAGGTACTAATCTCCAGGATAGAAACTTATAATCAAAAAATTGAAGAACAAGAAAAAAAGAACGTTGCTGATACTAATAAAGAAATCAGTTGGGGCAACCAAATCCGTTCCTATGTTTTTCATCCATATACAATGGTGAAAGATTTACGAACCGATTATGAAACAGGAAATGTTGGAGCAGTAATGGATGGGGAAATCGATAGCTTCATTGAGGCTTATTTACATTTCAGAAAAGACTAGTTAAGATAGGACGTAATAAATATGCATATACTAAAACAACTACTTAAAAACAAAATATCAATTCTATTAATAATCTGTGTGGTAGCCTGTATTTACCCTATTTTCAATAAAATAGTTTATGAAAAAAAGAATACTAATATTGAGATAGTTTTAAATTTTGACACCATAAAAAACATCTATCTTAATTCAGGGATTTATTATAAAGAAATACTTGAGAACTTAAAAAAAGCAGGCGTAACTTCTATCATACTTCAGGAAGATAAAGTTCAAGATTTAATAGATGATGGTAAAGCCACCTTGCTTACAGGGAAGGATATCCTCAACGAGAACAGAATTCATGTAAACCAATATGGGCTTATTTTTTCCAGACTACCCAAAGCATATAAATTGCAACCAGAATATAATTATCTGATAATTGATGAAAACAACCTTTTCGAATACACAAAAAGAAACCTAGAAATTAAGCTAGGCAATAGTAGGGTCAAAGACTTAGGCTGGAATATCCTTGAAGTAACTGCCCAAAAAGAAGACTTGCTAAATACCTCCTTAGATATCAATCCAAATAAAGTTGAACTTATTTATAAACACGAGTTATCAGTTATACCAGAAATTAGTAATCATGAAGCTTTTAGCGAGGAACAAATAGCCTCCAAGATTTCAGACCTAAGCAAACTAGATATAAAAATAGTTAAATTTAAGGGCAATGAAGCCTTAGGTTATAAAGAAGACATTCAAATAACTGCACTTAAATTAAAAGAACAAGACATGTTTTTTGCTTTTACAGAATTTGTTCAACCCAAAGGGCTAGAGTCTTTGGCGATGAGTGCCCCAGATAAAGCTTTAAAAATCCACTATCTGACTATTGGGAAAACAAATGAAAACTTTTTAAATAGAGCATTCAGGGCAATAACAGAAAGAAATGCAACAATCATTCACATTGATATTATTGCAGACAAAACTAAGTTTTCTGAAAACAAAGAAAATACTTATAAAGAAACAATTACTTTAGTAGAAAAATTAAATGAAAAGATTACAAAAAAAGGGTTTCACGTTAAGCAAATAGACTATATTAAGAAGCCACAAACAAATAATATTTTCTTTTTTCAAATCATTGCCTATGCTGCAGTCTGCCTAATGTTTATCATGTTTATTAAGCTTTTCATAACTAATTTAACCAAAAGAGATTCTCTTGTAATTATCTTTTCAGCCTTGATTATAGGATTACTCTCGCTCATAACAAATAATATCAAACTTTATAATGAATTAATGGCTCTGTTAACTGTGAGTATCGCTCCAGTAATTGTTTTTGTTATTATAAAAAACATACTCGATAAAAATACAGACAAATCAAAGCCATATCTGCCTATACTACTTTTCATTTTTATCTCAACTATCATTACTGGAATTATTATTAATACTTTACTTTTTCACTATAATTATTTTGTTGCGATATGGACTTTCAGGGGAGTAAAACTAGCTAACACTATACCTATTTTACTTCTGGCTATTTACCTTTTTGTGAAACCTAAAAGAATAAAGTACCTTTATCAAGTTCTGAATAGATATCTCAGTGGAATCTTAACCTTTAAATATCTGCTTCTAATTGTCCTGTTAATCGTTTTTCTTGTGTTTTATGTAATGCGTACAGGGAATTATGGAATGTTGATTTTGGGTAAACTAGAAATTGGTTTCAGGGAACTTTTAGAAAATATATTTTTAGTACGACCAAGAACCAAAGAAATCCTTTTTGCTGTACCTCTATTAATGTTAGCCATTCATTATTGGAAAGATTCTAGAATTAATAATTCTATTAAATTAATGCTCTTGCTTTTCGCTTCCATAACTTCAATCTCTCAAATTAACACATTTTGTCATTTACATGCACCATTTTTGACTAGCTTATACCGCTCATTTCTTGGATTAATACTTGGTTATGGAATCGGACTATTACTTATAATGTTAATAAAAAAGTTAATAGAGATTACAAATAAGATTTCAGCAAAGATAGACACATGGGAAAATTAACTGTTTTTGGTCCAACCAAGCTCGCTGGCGAAGTTATCATTAGCGGCTCCAAAAACGCAGCCTTACCAATACTTGTTTCCACCGTTCTTTTTAAAAGCTCTGTAACCTTAACAAATGTTCCAGAGCTTACTGATATTATCACAGCGATCAGGCTACTAAGTAGCCTTGGAATGCGAGCAGAGTTTTCTAACAATGAAGTAAGAATCCAAGGAACAGAAGATTTAAGGCATATTGCACCCTACGAATTAATAACAAAAATGAGAGCTTCCTTCTTTGTGGCTGGGGCCATAGTTGCGAGAGTAGGGATGGCAAAAATACCTTATCCAGGCGGGTGTTTGATTGGTTCAAGACCTGTAAACATTCATCTTAAAGGGCTAGAAGCTTTCGGCATGAAAACTAGTGTTGAGCATGGTTTTGTTATTCTTAAAACTGAAGGACCACTAACTCCAGCAAACTTCAGGTTAGACTTTCCTAGTGTTGGAGCAACTGAAAATCTAATGATGACAGCTACCTTAGTAGAGGGAAAAACAATACTCAAAAACGTTGCTAGAGAACCAGAAATTATTGCTTTAGCAGATTTTTTAAATAAAGCTGGAGCCAAAATTAAAGGTGCGGGGTCCTCAACAATACAAATCGAAGGAGTAAAGGAGCTTACTTCCGTTAAACATAGAATTATTCCAGACAGAATTGAAACAGCAACATTTGCAATGGCAGCAACAGCAACAAGAAGTAACTTAACCTTAAAGAATGTTGATAAAGAACATATCCCTGACTTAATCAATATTCTAGAAAGAACAAACATTAAACATGAATTTCCTCAAAATGATATTCTAAAAATTTATGCTGAAAGTTCGGAACCACAACCCCTTTCAGTAAAAACTGGACCATATCCAGCTTTTTCAACAGACATGCAGCCTTTATTAATGAGCTTTCTGGCAACTGTTCCAGGGAAAAGCATTATTACTGAAACTGTTTTTGAGAATAGATTTATGCATGTTATGGAATTAAACAGGATGGATGCTAATATTAGTATTGTTGGTAATAAAGCAATTATAACTGGTGACAACAAGCCGTTATCTGGTGCGGAAGTTAAATCAAAAGACTTACGTGGAGGTGCAGCGCTAGTCATTGCTGCATTAGCCGCTGAAGGAAAATCAGTAGTTTTTGGCACACAACACATTAATAGAGGATATGAAAAAATCATGGATAAATTTAAAAAAATTGGAGCAAAAATAGAAGAAAATGAAGAATCAAAATAATTATCTAAAAACAACTATCTATAGTGGTCTTGGACTACTTATGATTATTTTTGTTGCCATGGTTTATTTTCCTAAAAATCAACATTTAGTGGTTGGGGGAACTAGTCCAGAAAATATCGTAAGTCCAAAACAATTTGTAATCCAAACAAATCTTGATAAAGAAACATCGAACAAGCTTCTTGAGGCTAAAATCAAAAAAAGTGAAGCAGTCTACAAAAGAGAATTTGAAATTGAAAATAAAACTAAAAAGGATATTATAAAAGTATTTTTAACATTAAAAGAATTAAAAGAAAAAAAATACAGTATAGCTAAAATTCCGACAAATGACCCAATTCAAAAACTTTCAGCCAACACAATAAAACAATTAACGATGCAGGATAAGGACACCATTACCTTTCTGGAACTTATTTCTAAACAAATAGCCACCAATATATACTCTGATGGAATCAATGCAGATGACAATATCCAAGAAAAAATCGAAAAACATTTAAACCCCTTTAATGACGTAAAAACAAACAAGGACTATGGTCCTTTGCTGAGAAACATTATTACACCGCTTTTATCAGTTAATATGATTTATGACGAGGAAGGAACTTATGAAAAAATCGAAGAAATCAAAAGAAATTTTACTCCTCAGACAACGACGATAAAAAAGGGACAACCAATTGTTTATAAAGGCGATATTTTGCAACCTATTAATCTAGAAATCTTGCAAATGATTGGACTTTACAGAAACACTATAAATGTTAAGAAGTTTTTGCCTCTTATCCTTGGAATTATTGTTTTAATTTTCTTATTAGAACGAATGGTCAGTAGATATATAAATCCAACAACAAAACAATTATTACTTCTCATCTCGCTACAATCTTTTTACTTTCTGGCTATTTATTTTGTGAATTACTTTGATAAGTTTCCCCAATACTTTGAACCAGGGCTACTTATTCCTGTGAGCCTTTTTTCAATACTTATTAGCCTTTTAATTTCAGAAAATGCTGCGTATATAATCACTTATTTTAACATTTTAACCATGCTGCTTATTTTTGACATAAGTTCCTTTTCACTTCTCTATGTTATGGTGGCAAACTCTTTAACTACGGTTTTAGTAAGAAACTTTAAAACCAGAAGAGATATTCCTCTTACGGGTTTAATTGTTGGAGCAATATCGCTTGTGCTTATGTCTATTATTTTATTAAACAGCACTGCAATATCCTTACACTTCACTTTATTACACCTTGCTATTATCTTTTTAAACCCAATCCTTTGCTTTATTATTGCCATAGGCACCATCCCTTATCTTGAAGAAATTTTTGGCATAACCACTAATCTAAAATTATTAGATTATAGTGATATGAATAACGATCTTATGAAAAAATTATTAAACGAAGCTCCAGGCACATACTATCATAGTTTGATGGTTGCTAATTTAGCAGAAGCCGCAGCAGAAAGCATTAACGCCAATGGTGTATTAGCCAGAGTAGCTGCCTATTATCACGATATTGGCAAACTAAAGAAGCCTGAGTATTTTATCGAAAATCAAAACCAAGCGCAAAACCCTCATGAATACACAATGCCTTCTTTAAGCGCACTGACTATTCTTAGCCACCCCAAAGATGGGTTAGAAATAGCAAAGAAATACGGACTTCCAGTTGAAATACAACAAATTATCCACGAACATCATGGAACAAGCTTGTTATTATACTTTTACTATAAAATGCTTAAATCTAATATTAATGAAATAGTGGAAGAAGAACAATTTAGATACACTACGCCAAAACCCTCATCCAAAGAAAGTGTAATCATAATGCTTGCTGATGGTATAGAGGCTGCGATAAGATCATTAGACAAGCCAACACCGGCCAAAATACAGTCTATTATTAATAAAATAATTAAAGAAAAACTAGACGATCATCAGCTAAGTAATTCAGACATTACGCTTGCTGATTTAGAGAAAATTAAAAAAACTTTTAGCAATGTAATCAGCAACCAGTATCATTCTAGAATAAAATATCCGGATCAAGAAAAATAACCAATGAACTTACAAATTAATTTTAGCGACACTGCAAGTTCTGCTTTTGAAGAACTTATACAAAAAACCATTGATCATATAAAAAAAAGATCCCTTTTTCCAGAAGGAGAGCTTTCAGTTAGCTTTATAACCAGTGAAGAAATGCAAGAACTCAATCAAAAGTATCGGAACAAAGAAACTGCAACCGATGTATTAACTTTCCCAATATTTGATGACGAAATAATTGGAGATATCTATATTTGTCTTGAAGAAGTTTACAAAAAGGCAGATACTTATAGAATAAACAGAAATGAACAGCTAATCATGACGCTAGCTCATGCTTTTGCTCATTTAACTGGCTATGATCACAATGATGACCAAGAAAGAGAGATTATGGAAGACTATGAAGATTTCTTACTTAAAAAATACCTTTAATGCTAGAATAGATCTTGCAATTGTATTTGAAGTATTCCTATCTTATAATAAAACAATAGCATTGGTTGATAGGATTTAGGATTATTAGTGGAATATAACTCGATATACTTACAAATTTTTTTATTATGCATTTTTATAATGTTATCCGCTTTATTTTCCGCCTCTGAAACCGCCTTTACTTCGCTCTCTCCCTTAAAAAGAAAGAAAATAGAAGCAGATAACCCTAATGCTACAAAATTCATTGTTAAGTTATTTCATAAGCCAGGAAGAATGCTCACGACTATTCTTGTGGGTAATAATGTTGCTAACATCTTAGCCTCGACCATCTCAACGTTCTTATTTATTGACATCATGACAAGAATTGGCGTTAAAAGTGAAACTTTTATTGCAGTCACCTCGGCTTTCTTTATGACAATTGTTGTTCTTATTTTTGGTGAAATAACTCCTAAAAATATTGCTCTTAAAAAAGCTGAAAAATTTTCTATTAAACTGAGTCAACCAATTTATTATTTATCGATAATTTTATTGCCTGCAATTGTGGTATTAAACTTACTTTCAAAATACATCTTAAGAGTAGGCAAAGGGAATGCTATTGAAAACGATTCGCTTATCTCTGAGGATGAAATCAAGCTGTTAATAAACCTTGGACTAGAAGAAGGAGTATTGGAAGAAAGTGAAGAAAAAATGCTTACTTCTATTTTTGAGTTTGGTGAAATTATTGCAAGGGAAATCATGACCCCTAGAACAAATATTATAGCAATTGACATGGAAACTTCTTTATCCCAAACAATCAGGCTAATTACCAAATACGGACATTCCAGGATTCCAGTCTATCGTGAAAGAATTGACAATATAATTGGGTTTGTCTATGCAAAAGACATTCTCTCCGTACCTAAAGAAGATTGGGAAACAGAAACTGCCTTAAAACCGGAAATGATTCGACCTGCATTTTATGTGCCTGAAACTAAAAAAATTGATGAATTATTGAGTGAACTTAGGAAAATGAAAATGCATATAGCAATAGTTGTTGATGAGTACGGAGGAACAAGTGGCATTGTAACACTTGAGGACATTATTGAAGAAATAATTGGAGAAATCCAAGACGAATATGATGAAAAAGAAGAAGAAATGATTATTAAAAAAAGTGATGGATACATTGTTTCTGGGCTGATTAATGTTTCAGATCTAAATAATGAACTTAATATTAAGTTACCAGAAGAAGATGACTATGATTCATTAGCAGGATTTATGGTTAATAGACTTGGTAAAATGCCTGAAAAAGGCGATATTTTTGAAAACTGTAAATTCAAAATCAAAGTACTCCACGTTTATAGAAGAAGAATTACAAAATTGCACCTAATTGTTAAAGACGAAGAAGAAGTCGAAAGCACAAATGATTAAAGCTATCGTTAGCATTAAATAAGATGGGAAATATTCGGCTACTTGATGAAAATACAATCAATAAAATAGCAGCCGGAGAAGTAGTAAATAGACCCGCATCAGTAGTTAAAGAACTTCTTGAAAATTCTATAGATGCTGCTGCTTCCAATATTAAAATAGAAATTCAAGATGGCGGTAAATCCTTAATTAAAATAACTGATAACGGCAGTGGAATGGACGCAGAAAACGCAAAAATGTCTTTAGTTAGACATGCGACGTCCAAAATTTCTACTGTAGAGGATTTACTCTTCTTAGACACAATGGGGTTTAGAGGAGAGGCAATCCCTAGCATAGCCTCCGTGTCTCGACTTACAATTCAAACAAACACAACTAATCAGGGAAAAGGTATTGAGTTAATTACAGAAGCAGGAAAAGTCATCAGTGAGACGACTATGCACATCCCCACAGGCACCGTTATTATTGTGAAAGACTTGTTTTACAATGTACCAGCAAGGCAAAAGTACCTTAAAAGCGAAAACTCTGAATTTGGGCATATTTTAAAGATTACGCAGGGATTAGCCTTGGTGCACCCAGAAATAGCCTTTACCTTGCTTCATAACAATAAAAAAATATTCTCAACAACAGGGAATAACAAGCTGGAAGAAGTTATTTCGGATATTCATTCCTTTAAGATTTTTCAGAACATGTTGCAAATAAATTATGCTGACCTTGGAGTTAAAATAAATGGATATATTTCCAACCCAAGCGAAACAAGGGCAAATAAAGACAAACAACTTTTCGTAGTTAATAAAAGACTGATTAATAACAGCACCTTTCATGCTGCCGTAACACAATCAACGAAGTTTATTTTTCCTAATAATATGCATCCTTATCTTTTTTTGAACGTTGAAACCGACCCCTCTGAAATTGATGTGAATGTGCACCCTTCTAAAACCGAAGTTAAATTATATAAAGAAAGCTTTATTTTTGACTCTATCTATAAAGCTATCAAAAAAACATTCCAAGCTACTGCCCAAACAATCAATGAAGAAGAGGCTAATAACACTGCGGTTAAACAATATGTCCAGCAATCTTCCTATAATAAACAAAATGCTGTTACTTTTAAACCTAATGAACTTTTCGAAAACAAGCAACAAATAACAGAAGTTTATAAAACTATCCTAGAAACTCCCACTAAGTCAAGGGAGATACTGTCAAACGAGGGTGTTCAATCCATTTTTCAATTTAAAGACATGTATCTAGTCTTCTTTTATGAAAATAAATTAAGAATCATTGATCAGCATGCTGCACATGAAAGAGTTTTATTTGAAAAACTTAAAACACAAACTATTAAACAAGGAAGCCAAGAGCTGCTTTTTCCAGAAAATATTTTTTTGGATCAACAAGATTACCTTATTTTTGAGGAAGTAAAAGAGATTCTTAATGATATCGGGTATGTTATCGAAGCTTTTGGTAAAGATAGTTTAATCATCAGGTCAGTACCAATAGCACTTCCTGCCAAAACTGATCATAAAGCACTAATAACAGAAATTATTTCAGATAACAAAAAAGATGGTAAGGATAAAATAACAAAAACATTTACGACAATAGCTTGTAAAGCAGCTATTAAAGCTGGAGATTTTTTGCAAGAACGAGAAAAAATAGCATTAGTAAACGATTGGATAAATTGTAACAATAATGTAAGCTGTCCGCATGGAAGACCAATAGAAAAGACCTTTGATGAAAAAGAAATTGATAAATGGTTCCATAGAGGTTAAAATCTTTCAGGTATTACAAAGGAGTAACTAAATTTAATGGTAAAGAATCTTGTAATTGTAGAGTCACCAGCAAAAGCAAAAACAATCTCAAAGTATTTGAGTAATGATTATATTGTAAAAGCATCCATGGGACATATTATTGATTTACCTACGAAAGAACTTGGAGTAGATGTTGATAATAACTTTAATCCTACATACCAAGTATCCAAAGAAAAAAAGAAAATTGTCACAGAGCTTAAAGAATTAGCAAAAAACGCTGAAAAAATCTGGTTAGCAACCGACGAAGATAGAGAAGGAGAAGCTATATCCTGGCATATCCAATCTGCTCTTAAAATAAAAAATGAGAATTATGAAAGAATAGTTTTTCACGAAATAACTAAAACTGCTATTCTGAAAGCAATCGAAAATCCAAGAAAAATTGACCTTAATTTAGTTAATGCTCAACAAGCCAGAAGAGTTATTGATAGATTAGTTGGTTATAAATTATCTCCACTACTATGGAAAAAAATCAGAACAGGTCTTAGTGCAGGAAGAGTTCAATCTGTAGCAGTTAGGTTTGTAGTAGAGAGAGAAGAAGAAATCAAAAAATTTGAGGCTAAAGAGCAATGGAAAATAAAAGGAATAGGGGAACACTCCCAAAAAAGTATCCCAGTAACTCTTAGCACTATTAACAATAAAAAAGCCGAAATAACCGCTATAGAACAAGTTAAAAAAGTAATTAATGAAATTTTTTCTAACCCTGAAATTCAAGAAAAAATTAATGCAAAAACCAATAATAAAGAAATACAGATTACAATACCAAATGATTTCCTGCTTAAAGTCTTTGATGTGAAGAAAACCATAAGTAGAAGAAATCCTTCCGTACCATTTACAACCTCAACTCTTCAACAAGAAGCGCATCGAAAATTCGGATTACCAGTAGCGATCACAATGAAATTAGCCCAACAGTTATATGAAGGGATAGACATGGACCATGACCGAATAGCACTAATTACCTACATGAGAACAGACTCACTCAATATATCAAATGAATCTCTAGAACAAATAACTGAGTATATTAAAAAAAATATGGGTGCTGATTATGCTTTACCTAAACATAGAGTTTTTAAAACAAAATCAAAAGGTGCTCAAGAAGCCCACGAGGCTATTAGGCCAATTAACATTAACTTAACCCCTGAGTCTTTAGCAAATAAGTTAGACCCTCAATTGCTCAAGCTATATACGCTTATTTGGAAAAGAACAGTTGCTACACAAATGCCAGAAGCTGAAATAGAAAACACAATAATCAGTTATCATGCCAACGATGATACAAAGTACGTTTTTGAAACAGTAGGTAAAGTAATTAAGTTTGATGGCTTTATGAAGCTGTATATTGAAGATACTGATGATGAAAAAGAGGAAGACGAAGACAGTTTACTTCCTAATATAAAGATAAATGATATTATCCCGCTTCAAGCTATGGATGCGCTACAAGCCTTCACAAAGCCACCAGCAAGGTACACTGAAGCTTCCCTTGTCAAAAAGCTAGAAAGCGAAGGCGTCGGTCGTCCATCAACTTATGCTCCGACTATCTCCACAATTGTTGCTAGAGGATACATTGAAAAAGAAAAAAAGTTTTTGGTACCAACAGAAATAGCCTTTATTGTTACTAATTTTTTAAAGGAATATTTTCAAGATATTATCAGCTATAAATTTACGGCTAACATTGAAGAGTCTTTTGATGATATCGCTGTTGGTAAAACCGAGTGGGTCTCAATGATTAGAGATTTTTATGAACCTTTTGCCAAACAGTTAGACCATACATATAAAACAGCTAAAAAACATGTAGAAGAAACAGATAAAATCTGCCCAGAATGCAAGAATCCCTTAGTAATTAGAATTAGCAAATATGGTAAATTTCTTTCTTGCTCTAAATTTCCGGAATGTAAGTATACGGAAAAAATCGAAGGAGAACAGGCACTTGATGTTCCAAGAGATGAAAATGAAAAAATTTCAGAAGAAAAATGTCCTAAATGTGGTAAGAACATGGTTTACAAAAAGGGTAGATTTGGTGAATTTCTTGCTTGTTCTGATTATCCAACTTGCAAATCAACAAAATCAGAAAAAAAAGTAATCAGAGAAAAAGCTTGTCCAGAGTGTAAGAGTGACATAGTTGAAAAAAGAACTAAAAAAGGTAAAATATTTTATGGTTGTGACAGTTTTCCAAAATGCAAATACGCTGTGTGGAATTTAGAGGATTTGGATAAATGAATTTTTTAAAAAAAATTAAAAAAGTAATTACTAATAATTTGGGGATTAAACTACTCGCCATAACTCTTGCTATCTTGCTTTGGCTTATCGTAAGGGTAAACTTATAAAATGCTTATAATCAAGAATACTCTTGATTACTTAAATATCTATCAAGCTCAATTAGAAAACAAAAAAATAGGCTTTGTGCCAACAATGGGATTCCTACATGAAGGGCACCTTTCCTTGGTTAAAGAATCTGTCAAAAATAATCAAATAACTATCGTTAGCATTTTTATTAACCCAACTCAATTTGTAAAAGGAGAAGATTTTGCTACTTACCCTAAAAATACTGAGCATGACTTAAAATTATTAGAAGCAAATAACGTAGATATCGTGTTTATTCCGGAAGCAGAAGATCTCTATCCTCCCGACCATAAATCTTTAATAAAAATTGAAATAAATCAAAATTTTACAAACAAACTTTGTGGCAAGCATCGAAGAGGACATTTTGGTGGAGTAGCTCTTATCGTCATGAAATTATTTTCTATTATCCAAGCAGACAATGCTTATTTCGGATTGAAGGATTATCAACAATACGTTTTAATAAAAAATTTATCTCTGGATTTTTTCCCTAGAACAAAAATTCACGCTCTTCCAACGATAAGAGAGAGTAGTGGGCTAGCAATGAGCTCTAGGAATACTTATCTTAATGATAAAGAAAAGAAACTAGCCTCATTAATCTACGCAACATTACTTAAGTTTACTGAAATAATTAAAATATCAAAAACAATCAATCAGGAGGAGTTAATAAAGGCTTTTGAAGCCTTACTTTTAAAAGAATCTACCGCTTTTGAATTACAATATCTAGAAATCTATGATGATACACTTAATAAAATAAAAAAATATAAGAAAAACCAAACCTTTATTGGAACAGCAGTTTACCTAAATAACGTCAGATTAATTGATAATCTTATTTTTTAATGAACAATAACCATGACCTTATAATAATAGGTGGCGGTGCTGCTGGCTTAATAGCAGGAATTTCAGCCAAGACATTTTACCCTCAAGCAAAAGTAACAATTTTAGAAAAAAACGATGCTTGTGGCAAAAAATTACTGATAACAGGCAAAGGTAGATGTAACATCACAACCTCAAACACAAATATTCCCTCATTTATTGAAGTAATTGGCAAAAACGGAAAATGGCTGAGAGATGCGTTAACTCAATTTTCTATTGCTGAAACCATCGATTTTTTTGTTTCACTAGGTATTAAAGTACAAGAAGAACGTGGCAACCGTATTTTCCCAGAATCTGCAAACGCCTCATTCGTAAGAGATAAATTAATTGAAAAAATTAAAGAGCTAGGAGTAGAGATACGTTGCACTTCTACAGTCAAAGAGGTTCAGATTAATGATTCTTTTACTCTAACAACTAAAAACGGACATAAATACGTGACGAATAACTTATTAATAGCTACAGGCGGGTTATCCTACCCAACAACTGGCTCAACAGGAGATGGCTACCTGTTTGCCCAGGAATCAGGTCACACGATAATTACGCCAACACCTTCCTTAATAGGAATTAAATGCCAAGAAGTCTGGATAAGAGAACTTGCTGGGCTAACCTTGAACAATGTAAAGGCAGAAATTTACCAAAACAATAAAAAACATCTAGAAAAATTTGGAGATTTATTATTTACTCATGTTGGAGTTAGTGGCCCCATCATCCTAGATATGAGTAAAGATATTCATCACCTAATTAGTTCACGATTAACTCCAACTCAATTATCTTTAGATTTGAAGCCAGCAGTGTCACCCCAATTACTTGATGCTAGAGTACAAAGAATTTGCCAAGACGAAGGCAAGAAAAACATCAAAAGCCTTATAACAAAGCTCCTCCCAGGCAAAATGATAGATGTATTTATTGCCCTAAACAAACTTGATGCCAACAATAAATTATCAGAAATAAAAAAAGAAGAAAGAATTAAAATAATTACATCACTAAAGAAAACAATCATCACCTTAACTGAAGTTGAGGGTTTTGATAAAGCTATTATTACGTCAGGCGGAGTTTCATTAAAAGAAGTTAATCCTAAAAATATGGAATATAAAATGGTAAAAAATTTATTTTTAGCTGGTGAAGTATTGGATTTAGATGGACCTACTGGTGGTTATAATTTACAAATAGCTTGGAGTACAGGATATTTAGTGGGTAAGAGTATTATCTGTAGTTAGTGAACTGTAAAACAACCCCAAAATCTTCATTTTTCAAAGATTGAATAACTGTTTGTAGTTCATCCTTCTTTGCGGCTGTAACCTTTAATTTATCGCCATTAATTTGTGATTTGACTTTAAATTTTGCATCTCTAATAAATTTGCTTATCTCTTTTGATTTCTCGGTTGTTAAACCTTGCTTTATCAATATAGTTTGTTTAACGTTTCCACCTAGAGAGTCAACGATACCTTGAGGGTCTAAAAATTTAATGTGAATTTCTCTTTTGATCATTTTATTTTCTAAAATATCAATTAAATTAGCCATTCTTGTTTCATCGTCTGCCATTAACTCTAATGAATTTTCTTTTCTTTTGATATCAGCACAGCTTCCTTTAAAGTCAAAACGAGTATTTACTTCTTTCATCGCCATATTAATGGCGTTATCCATCTCACTCAAATCTACTTCAGAAACAATATCAAAGGAGGAATCTTTACTCATAGTTTCTATTATAGTAAAACATTAGAATATTGCAATGCACTAGACTGAGAGTGTTAGCCCAAAGTGATAATGTCACCCCTGAGCAAAGTAGAAATGTCACCCTTGGTATACAATAACCTTCTTTTGAATATAAATAAAAAGGAGGAATAAAGATGACAGGAGGCGTTACATTGAGTAA
>JAQWCF010000037.1 GCA_028706105.1 Candidatus Margulisiibacteriota bacterium | reverse complement strand
AATAACTGCTTTTGAAATTCCATCTATACTCTCCATACAAGATTCAATATCTCCTGGTTCAATTCTATAACCCCTTATTTTAATCTGAAAATCTTTTCTTCCAATAAACTGGATATTACCATCAGACAAAATCCTTGCCATATCGCCAGTACGATATACCCTTCCTATACCATCAAGATTAATAAACTTTTCTCTTGTTAAGGCTATAGAAGTATATCCTTTTGCTAAGCCATATCCTGCAATGAAAAGTTCTCCCTCAACGCCTAAGCTAACCTGCCTTAACTGATCATCTAACACATACATTTTTATATTTCTAAAAGGTTTTCCAATCGGCAAATTTCCGAACATCGGCAACTCATCCACCTTTTTAGCCAAATAGTCTGTGGTATATATTGCTGCTTCTGATACTCCATAAGAATTAACCACAACTGCTCTTTCTCCATACTTACTAAGTAGCTTTTTAAAATCTTCCAAAGAACAAATGTCAGACCCAACAATAATCAACTTCAACGAACTATCATCAATATTGTTCCTCTCAATATAATCAACTAACATTAGAATCAATGATGGCGTGGAATCCAAAACATTTACCTTATTATTTGATAAAAGACAAGAAAGCTCACCAAGGTCATAGCGTTCTTCTTCAGTCGGAAGAACTAGTATTCCACCTGTAGCAATAGTTTTTAAATAATTACCAATAAAAACATCATGGGCAAAAGATGAAGTCTGCAATAAAACAAACCTTTCCCCTACAATTTCGTATTTTTCTTTCCACTCCTCTAATATATTAACACTTCCTTTATGAGTATTAATTACTCCTTTAGGTTCACCTGTTGAACCAGAAGTATAAACAATATAACAATCTGCATTTTCATCCAAAAACACTTTTTCCTGATGAATATTTTCCTTTGATATAAGCACATCTTTTATTAAAAACTGCTTGCAGGATAAATCACAAATTTTGTCAGTAATAAGTATTTTTGATTGACTATCACTTACTATCCTACCCCTTCGTTGCAAAGGGTCTTTATTACTAATTGGGACAAATACAGCTCCACCTAAAATAATCCCCGTCATAACTACAATCATCTCAAAGGAATAATCCATTGAAACAGAGATTCTATCGCCTAATCTTATTCCATAACTTTGCAAAAATCCGACAACTTTATATGCCTCACTATATAACTCTTTATAAAAGTGTTTTTCCCCCTTGCAAATAACAGCAACAGCTAATGGATTACTAAACAAAACATCTTCTAACACAGAACATAAATTGTCCTTTAAAAGTATTTTTTCAGTATTATTCATTTTATCTAATATGCTTTTCTCTAAACTTGTAATACCCAAAAGCTGATTAATATTATTAATTCCTTCAATAACTATCCTTTTAACGATTAAATTAAACTGTTCAATAAAGATATCTGGTTCGACATTATCAAAAAGGTTCTCATCAAAATATGAACTAATAAAAACTCTATTGTTTTTATGAAACTCCCTAATATGAACATCTACTGACTCGGCAACACTTCCAGAAGGTAAAGTCAAAGCCTCTGCTATAAATCCACCTACTGTATAGTTATAGTCAAACGGCTCATAAGAAACAACTATAGCACCACTTAAATCAATATTGCCTTCTACAACAACGCTAGGATAAAACTCTTCCATGCAACACTTTCTATGTTTATAACCACGATTCAATTCATTTCTAATACTCTCAAAAATATTTAAAAAGTTTCTATTCTCCAAATCAACAGACAATGGAATTATGCTTGAATAAGAACCTAAGTTTTCTTTCTCTCTCTTTGTTGCCCTGTTTTGAATTCTTACATTAAATAAAACCTTATTGCTACTCGTTCTAAGTTTTAACATTAAAGAAAAAACAGCTAAAAAAAAGTGAAAAGTTATTAAATTATTTTTATTACAAAATTCTATAATGTTCGCATAATAATCCTTACTAATCTCCAGTTCCCTTGCACTTGACTTTGCTACCTTCTTTTCTCTTTTCTTATAGGAAATATCCCAAGAATAATCCCTTACAGACTTTGCTTTATCTCTCCAATATTGACGATCTATCTTATATTTTGAAGAGCAAAAATATTCTTTACTTTTATTAATATCATCAATAAAAGTAGAATTATCCTCATTCATAATAGACACTTCGTTTATCAATAGTTCATACTTTGTAATAATTTTTTTTGCTGCCAACGCAACGCTCCACCCATCGGCTATTAAATGATTGTAAATAGAATAAAAATAAGATTTACTGCTAGTTAATAAAAGACCCAATTCATATAATTTCCCACCATCAATCTCAAAAGGCACATTAAACCTTTGCTGAATCCATTCTAAACAAATCGAATCATCTTCTGGCTCTGCACTAAAATCTTTAATAATCGCGGAATTGAGAGATTCTTGTACTTCTTGAAAATAAACACCGTCATCATTTCTAACAAAACTTGTTCTTAATATTTCATTCTCTTCACAAACGAGATTAACTGCTTTTTCCCATAAAACTGGATTTATGATTCCATCTATCAATAAATACCCACCAATATTTAAATGTGTAGACTCTATGTCGTATAGTTGTTCTAATAAAAGTAATTTCTGTGAATGACTTAAAGGATAACGCTTAATCATAATTTAATTGTAATATATCCAAGACTGATAAGGAATAAGGATTAGTATCTTATTTGAAATCCAAAGACATCCGCAACTATCTCCTCTAGCTTTTTTTTATCCCTAATATTGTCTTTGAAGTAACTTTCTACGCCTTGTAAAAAAGATAAAACAGTTAATTCTTCTCCTTGCACAAAAACCTCAACACTACCATCACTAAGGTTTCTCACCCAACCAACAATATTGTATTTATCTGCTATTCTTTTCACTGTATAACGAAAGCCTATGCCCTGAACCTTACCAGAATAAATTACCCGATAAGACTTCATTATTTTATAATGCCACCGCCAACAACCACATCTGCATCATAAAAAACAACTGATTGTCCTGGAGTAATAGATAGCTGAGGCTTCTCGAACTTCACCAAAACCTCATCCTCTTCCAGTGGCTCAATATAGGCATTTTCGTCAACATGTTGATAGCGAATTTTAGCTGTTACATTCATTGGCACCTCAAGCTTTTCAATAGATATCCAATTCAGATCTTTTACCCTGAAACTATCACCATATAAATCCTCTTTTGTTCCAATTAATACTTCGTTTTTTTCTTTATCAATACCAATCACATAAAGAGGCTCAACATAAGCAACACCCAAACCTTTACGTTGACCAATTGTAAAATTAAAATACCCCTTATGTCTTCCCATGACTTTTCCTCCAGGACCAACAATATCCCCTTCTTTTGCTTTTACATCAATTATTTGTGAATAATCACCGGAAATAAAATTCTGACTCTCTGGAATATGCTCAAAACCTAACTCCTTTTGCTTGGCAATCAATCTAATATCATCTTTGATTAAATCTCCCAATGGAAACATACACTTTGACAACTGCTTCTGAGTTAATCTATATAAAAAGTAACTTTGATCTTTTTTCGGATCATTCCCTTTAAGAAGCAAATATCTGCCTGTTTTACTATCCTGTTCTGTTCTAACATAATGACCTGTAGCAAACTTATCCAGAGCAGGTGTTTTCTCTAGTATTTTATCTAATAACAACCCAAACTTCATTTTGGCATTACAAACTATGCAGGGATTTGGTGTTCGGCCTTCTTTATATTCATCAGAAAAATATTTAAGAACAATCTGCGCATACTCTTCTTTCAGGTCTATGACTTGGTAAGGAATATTTATTTTATCACAAATCTCTTTAGCCTTCTTTATGTCTTGCTCCTCATCTGGACCAAAACAAGCATGCTTTCCTTTATTCTCTTCCAACAACTGACCATTCCAGATGCTCATAGTTACCCCAGTAACGTCGTATCCCTTGTCTTTTAAAAGAGCAGCAGTTACGGCAGAGTCCACGCCCCCACTCATTCCTACAAATACCTTTAAATTATTTTTATCTAAACTCACTAACTGGCTCCAATCCCAATTCTTTCAGCATAAGAATATCGTCTTTCGCATTATTCCCCTTAACTGTAAGATAATTTCCTACCAAAATAGAATTAGCTCCAGCTCTAAAAATCTCTCTTTGTCTGTCAGCTAAATTGCTTTGTCTGCCACCAAAAACACCAATAACTTTGTTTGGCATTATAAACCTAAAGGTAGCAATAAGTTTCAATATCTCATTTACCTCTAACTTCTGCGTACTACCATATAGCTTTGTCCCATCTATCTGATGAACAATATTAATTGGCACTGAATCCACCTCAAGCTCAGATATGGCCATTCCAAGTTCTACCATTTGCTCCCTTGTCTCACCAATTCCAAAAATTCCACCTACACAAACTTTCAAACCAGCCATCTTAGCATTTCTGATTGTTTCTACCCTATCTTTATAGGTATGAGTAGTACACATATTAGGGAAAAAAGATTCAGCTGTTTCTAAGTTATGATGAAACTTCTCAAGTCCGGCTTCTTTTAATTTTTTTGCTTGCTGTAAAGAAATTAATCCTAAAGACGCACATTTTTTTACTCCTGAAATTTCCTTAACTACATCGATAATGCTTTCCATTTCCCTTGCATTAGCAATGTAGCCTTTCCCTGAAGTAACAATTGAAAAACAGCCAGTATTATTTGCTTTCGCATCCTCTACTGCTTGCAAAATTCTGTCTTTAGAAAGTAAAGAGTATTCATCAACGTTTGTCTGATGACGAGCAGACTGAGCACAAAAAGAACAATCCTCGCTACACTTTCCAGACTTGGCATTAATGATTCCACAAAGCATTACCTGATTACCAAAAAACTTTTCTCTTATCTCGTTCGCTCTATCCAATAATTCAGGTAATTCTGCATCAGAAATATTAATTAACTCAATGGCTTCCTGCGCAGTTAGTTTATTGTTTGCAATCGACTTCAAATAAATATTATAAATACTCATAAGAAATTTATTATAAATACTCAAGCATTCGGTCTAAGGAAGCCTTCGCTTTTTTGGCTATATCTTTCGGAACTTCAATCTGATAAGTCTCTTCCCTTAGTGCTTGAAGAACATTTGAGAGTTTCGTTTTTTTCATATTCACGCAAAACTTCGGTGTTCCAGCTGAATAAAATTGTTTCTCTGGATTTTCCTTCTTCATCCTATGAATAATTCCTTCTTCCGTAGCTATAAGAAAACGTTTCGCCTTGCTTTTTTTAACATATTCCAACATACCAGCTGTTGAAAGAACCGCATCTGCCAAATCGATAACTTGAGGCGAACATTCTGGGTGAACTATTAATGGAGCATCAGACAAATTTTGTTTTGCTGTTTTCACTTCTGCAGGACTAATTCTACTATGCACATAACAATGCCCCTCCCACAAAATAACCTTTTTATCAGTAAATCTTTGGCAATAAGCTCCAAGGTTCTTATCGGGAACAAAAATAATTTCTTCTGCATCAATGTTTTGAACAATCTTAACTGCATTAGCAGAAGTACAACAGACATCAGTTAACGCTTTGACGTCTGCATTAGAATTCACATAAGTTACCACCTTAGCTTTTGGATGTTGCTTTTTTAGTTTAGCTAACTGCTCTGCTGTTATCATATCTGCCATAGGGCATCCAGCATTTTTCACAGGCAAAAGCACTTTTTTGTCTGGTGCTAATATTTTAGCAGTTTCAGCCATAAACCAAACCCCACAAAAGACAATAATGTCATTTTTAAGTTCTGAAGCTTTCTTAGAAAGTTCTAAAGAATCACCAACAAAATCTGCGATATCTTGTATCTCACCATATTGATAGTTATGCGCAACAATTATTGCATTTTTCTCTTTTTTTAATGCTTGAATTTCTTGAATCATTTCTATTTCTGGCATCACTAAAGCTTTATTTTTCCGAGCCTAATGTTTTTTGTCCTGGTCTCCAACTAGCAGGACACAATTCATTAGGATTCATTCGAACGTGCTCAAGCGCTTGTATTTTTCTGTATAACTCAGCAGCACTTCTACCAATTTCGATGGAATTAACCTCATGAACCCTAATAGTTCCATTTGGGTCAATGACTATAGTCGCTCTAAAAGCACAGTGTTCATGCTCAGAATAAACACCTAGTTTTTGAGCCAAATGGCCATGAGGATCCGAACCCATAGGATATTGGATAGCGGCAATCATAGATGATTTTTCTTTCCAATGCTTATGAGTTTCAAGTGTATCCGTACTGATACTAATTATCTCAACACCTAACTTCTGAAAGTCTTTATAAAGCTCTGCCATTTCCAACAATTCTGTAGGACAAACAAAGGTAAAGTCAGCCGGATAAAAGAACAGAACAATCCATTTTCCTTTTAAGTCTGATAACTTTATCTTAGAAAACTCACCTTTATCAAAAACATCTATGGTTGTCTCAAATATCTTGTGACCAACCATAGGAAGACAATGCTGTTTTTTTTCTTTTCCGAAAATCATAATATTTTCACTACCTCTCCTGAATTAATTGTAAATGTGTGATTCTCATCCATTAGAAGCATTTCTCCGTTATCTGAAAATCCAATTACTTTCCCCACAAATTCTTTCTGAGAACATTTTACAGTAATTTGTTCACCTATTAAAGAACTTTTAATCTGATACTCGTTTTTTATTGACAAAAAACCTTCTTTATTCAAAGTTTCCAGACCTGAAAAAAAGGTATTAAGTAACTCTTCTAATAATTTATTCTTATTAAAGTCTCTTACAAAATTCTCCAAAAATGTAACAGGAACGGCTATTTCAAGTTTTTCTTCTGCACTTAAAAAAAGATTCATTCCAATACCAACAACCACGTAGTTTTTTCCATTTTGCAAAACACTCTGCACCAAAATACCTGCAACTTTTTTATTATCTATTAGAATGTCGTTTGGCCACTTAATTTTTGCTTGAATACCTATAGAATCAAGCAACCTAGTCAAAACAACGGCTGTATATAAAGGCAAATATTGAGGATTATCAATGTCCCCTAAAACAATTGTAAAATATAAATTATTTTGATTAGAGGAAACCCACTTACGATTAAATCTTCCATGACCATTCGTCTGAATATCAGCAACAACTACATCGCCATAAACTAGTTTATCTCTATTGCAAAGCGCATAATCGTTTGTAGAATCTAATTTAGAATATTGATGTATCTTATATTTAAAGGAATTCATTTTCTCTTTATAATCATCCTTTGTCTTAAATTTTATTGTATAATAAACTTATAACTTACAAAGGAGTTTATATGAATTTTACTAAAATGCAAGGAACTGGCAACGATTTTGTTCTGCTTAATGCCTTTAAAGAAAAAATAAAAGAAAAAGAATACTCTTCTTTAGCACAAAAAATGTGTGATAGACACTTTGGAGTAGGTGCTGATGGCATAATATTAGCTCTTCCTTCCGATAAAGAAGATATTCGGATGAGAATATTCAATGCTGATGGCAGTGAAGCTGAAATGTGTGGTAACGGCATCCGTTGCTTCGCTTTGTTTGTAAAAAATGAAGGTCTGATCTCCCAGAATAAGTTCAATGTAGAAACATTAGCAGGAAAAATTATTCCAGAAATAATTGAATTAACTGGAACTACCAAAGCCATGGTTAAAGTTGACATGGGAACCCCTTTCTTAGAAGCAAAAGATATTCCTGTAAACCTAAAAGGAAAAGGCCCTTTCCTGAAGCAAGTCCTGCAAATTGACAATCAAAGCATAGAATACACACCTATTGGCATGGGGAATCCTCACTGTATCGTTTTTGTTGATAAAATAACAGACAAAATGGTTCATCAAACTGGTCCAATTATTGAAAACAACACTAATCTTTTCCCCAAAAAAACTAATGTTGAGTTTCTAAAAATAAACTCAAAAAATAAAGCAGAAATGAGAGTTTGGGAAAGAGGATCAGGGGAAACACTGGCTTGTGGCACTGGAACATGCGCTTCTGTAGTAGCTGGAATTCTGAATGGTTATTTAAATAATACAGTTACAGTACAATTATTAGGCGGAGAACTTATTATAAATTGGGAGCAAGGCAAGTCTGTACTAATGACAGGACCCGCTGAAGTAGTTTTTAAAGGAATTTATTAAATTAAGCTTTAATTGTTTCTCGAACCAAGGAAGCTGCCTTTATGGATGGTAGCCTTTTAAGAATTTGTTCTTGTTTTTTACTATTAAAAAGAAAATAAACTTCCTTAACCTTTTTATCTGGTAACTGGGCCAATATTCGACTAACACTGTTAATATCAAACTGATCTAGTATTTTCACTATAAGGAAGGCATCTGTTTCGACTATTCTACTAATTAAACTTACGTCACCATTAATACAACTAATAATCACTTCATCTGGATTTGCTATAATTTTCTGTTCTTTTTTAAAAAAATTTACCATCTAGTTCCTCCCCTTTTAAAATCATCACTTATATATTAATATTATACTCTTAATTTGAACTGACAAGTTTAATTGTCCGTTGTATATTAAGTTATCGGTAAAAAAGCTGAAAAGTTGCAATATTTTATTAAAGGAGTTAAAAATTTATGGTTAAACCTTCAGAAACATTCAAAAAAGTACCACCTTATTTATTCGCTGGGATAGATAAAAAGAAAGCGGCTGCTATTGCCAAGGGAGTAGACATTATTAACTTAGGCGTAGGAGACCCTGATTCCCCAACTTACAAAAGAATTATTGATGTTATGCATACAGCAATCGATGACCCCAAAAATCATGATTATCCTCCTTATGAAGGGACAAAAGCTTATCGAGAAGCTGTAGCTTATTGGTATAAAAATAGATTCAATGTTGAGCTTGATGCAAATAAAGAAGTTGTGTCTCTGATTGGCTCCAAAGAAGGTATTGCCCATTTACTATTTGCTTACCTCAACCCAGGAGACATTGTCCTAGTTCCAAGCCCTGGATACCCAGTTTATAAAATGGGAACTATTCTTGCAGGAGGAATTCCCTACTATGTTCCGCTATTAGAAAAAAATGGTTTTCTACCTGATTTAGAGGCTATTCCAGCTGATGTAGCTACTAAAGCAAAAATATTGTTTGTAAACTATCCAAATAATCCAACAGCAGCTATCGCTGACTTAGCTTTTTACAAAAAAGTCATAGCTTTTGCTAAAAAATATGACATTTTAGTAGCATCAGACTTAGCTTATAGTGAAATGACTTACGATGGATACAAGGCTCCAAGCATCCTAGAAGTTGAAGGCGCTAAAGACGTAGCAATAGAGTTTCACTCACTTTCTAAATCATTCAATATGACTGGGTGGAGAATTGGGATGGCAGTTGGCAACGCTGAGGCAATAGAAAACTTAAGCACAATTAAAACTAATGTAGACTCTGGCATTTTTAAAGCCATTCAACTCGCTGGGATTGAAGCATTAACAAAACCAGTACCCGAAATAGAAGAAACCAACGCGCTTTATAAAGCTAGAAGAGATGTTATTACCAACGGTCTTAATGAACTAGGCTGGAAAATAAAACCAATCAAAGCAACTTTCTATTTATGGATTCCAGTACCTCCTTCCACTAATTCCAATGATTTCGTAGCAAAAATGCTTGATGAATGTGGAATAGTTGTTGTGCCTGGAAATGGCTATGGATCTGAAGGAGAAGGATACTTTCGCATAGCATTAACTGCCTCCGTAGAAAGATTAAAGGAAGCACTACAACGCATGAAAAATGCTGGCATTAAGTTTGCCTAACTTATGACTAAAATCATTCAAGAAAATATCAATAATTTTCTGGGAAGTTTTAATATTTACCCAGAAAATATTGAAATCTACAAAACAGCACTAACCCACAAATCAGCTAACAATAAGCCTGGTAAAAACTACGAAAGACTGGAGTTTCTTGGCGATGTTGTGATGAAACTAATACTTACCGATGAATTACTCCAACTCTACCCTGAATCATCTGAAGGATTACTTGCACAACAAAGGGCAATGTTTATTCAAGACAGGCTCCTTGCCAAGATATCTAAAACAATCGGTCTAGAAAAACTTTTAATCTGTGGAGAAAACGAACGAGTTAACAAAATACATCAAGAAGACTCTTTGCTTGCTGATTTACTTGAATCACTAACTGGAGCAATATACCTCGACAAAGGGATAGAAAAAGCCAAGGAATTCATTTTAATGTTATTTAAGGATGCTTTACTCAACCAGGCACTCATCAATGAACTAACTGATAATAAAACAAAGCTTCAAGAAATAACTCAATCATTAATTTCTGGAACACCTATTTATGAAATAATAAAAGAAGAAGGACCTGACCACAAAAAAACCTTCACTGTAAAAGTTTCCATCACGATAAAAAAAGAAATCTACTCAACTATTAGTACAGATAAAACTAAAAAAATTGCTGAACAAAAAGCCGCTCAGTTACTTATAGAAAAAATAAAATCTCTTAAATAATTGCTTTATTTGTAGCTTTATCAAACAAATACATATTCTTTAGATTAAAGCCAAGTTCTATCTCTGCACCCAAAGCAACAACAAAAGAAGGGTCTACCTCACACATAACCATTTTGTCGCCAATCTTTACGTGCACAAATGTCTGAGCTCCAAGAAGTTCGGCAAATTCAATGTTCCCATAAACTTTTTCTTTAGCGTAATTTTTTCTAACTGCTTTTTCATAATCAACGATATCTTCAGGCCTAACGCCTAGCACCACATCAATACCCACAACGCCCTTTAAGAGTTTCTCAAGCGTTTTAGGTAACTGTAATTCAAATCCGTTAGCTAGGAAGGTATAATCAGCACCTTTTTTCTTCACTACACCATCAAAGAAATTCATAGATGGAGAACCAATAAATCCTGCTACATAAATATTAGAAGGGTGACTATAAACTTTCATCGGCTCTTCAAGCTGTTGAATAACTCCATCATTCATAATACAAATTCTGGAACCTAGAGTCATAGCTTCAACTTGATCATGAGTAACATAAACAATAGTTGTTTTTAATCTTTCATGTAATTTCTTCAGCACACCCCGCATCTGAACCCTTAATTTTGCATCAAGGTTAGATAAAGGCTCATCCATCAAAAATACTTTTGGTTGTCTAACTATTGCTCTACCCAGCGCAACTCTTTGTCTCTGTCCACCAGAAAGTTCTTTTGGTTTTCTATCTAGTAATTTCTTAAGTCCAAGAATTTCGGCTGCTTCAGCTACTCTTTCATCAATAATATTCTTAGGATTCTTTCTCATTTTTAAAGCAAATCCCAAATTCTCTCTTACAGTCATATGTGGATATAGTGCGTAATTCTGAAATACCATGGCGATATCTCTATCCTTTGGAGGAATAAAAGTAACATCATTATTGTCTATATAAATTTTACCTGAGGTTACTTCTTCTAATCCAGCGATCATTCTTAAGGTAGTGGTCTTACCACAACCTGAAGGACCGACTAAAACCATAAACTCGCCAGGCTTAATCTCCATACTAACATCTACTACTACTTCTACTTTACCAAAATTTTTATATACATTTTCTAATCTTACGCCCGTTAATGTCATATGTTTCTCCTTTAGATATTTGCCTTGAGGTTTGCCATCTCTAGAGCGTCCATCGCTACTTGATAACCTTTATTCCCAGACTTAGTTCCTGCTCTTTCAACTGCTTGCTCAATTGTATCTGTAGTCAAAACCCCAAAAATCACTGGAGCATCTGACTGTAAAGAAACACTTGCTACACCTTTTGAAACCTCAGAAGCAACAAATTCAAAATGAGGAGTTGCTCCTCTAATAACCACACCAATACAAATAATCGCATCATATTTTTTATTAATAATCTGCTTTAAAATATAAGGAATCTCAAAAGCACCAGGGACTTTATATACATCAATGTCAGACTCTTTAACTTCGTGTCTTATTAAAGCATCTTTCGCACCATCAAGTAGTTTGGAGCCAATAAATTCATTGAATCTACTCCATACTATGGCAATCTTTTTACCTTTTCCATTAATGACGCCTTCGTATATCATGTTCCACCTCTCCTTTAAATGTAAGCTTATTATAAAGAGATTTCCTCTAAATGAAAACCTTAAACATTCTTATCTTTAGTTTTTTATCAAAATTAGCTTAAAAGATGCCCCATTCTGCACCTTTTTGTGTTCAAATATTTTTCATTATGAGGATTTGAAGCAATTTGCAAGGACACTCTCTCGGTAATTTTTATCCCATAACCCTCAAGTCCAACTATTTTTCTAGGATTATTTGTTAACAATCTAATAGATTTTATACCTAATGAATGAAGTATCTGCGCACCAACTCCATAATCTCTTAAATCAGCATCAAAACCAAGATCCTCATTTGCTTGAATAGTATCTCTTCCCTGATCCTGCAACTGATAAGCCTTAAGCTTATTAATCAAGCCAATGCCTCTGCCTTCTTGTCTAAGATAAATAACAACGCCCCTGCCTTCTTTTTCGATTAATTCTAATGCCTCGTGCAGTTGGCTACGACAATCGCAACGTAATGAACCTAAGACATCGCCAGTGAAACATTCAGAATGGACTCTAACCAAAACATTCTCGCCATCACCTCTATCACCTTTGATAATAGCCAAATGATGTTCTCCAGTATTTTTGTTTTCAAAACCAACAATCCTAAAATCACCAAACATAGTTGGCATGTTGACCGCTTCTGTTTGCTCAATAAATGAACTTTCTTTTATCAAATACTTAATTAAATCAGCTATTGAAATCAATTTGAGTTTATGTTTTTTAACAAATAGCTGCAGCTCTGGCAACCTAGACATCTGCCCATCTTCATTAATTATTTCACAAATAACTCCCATTGGTTTCAACCCAGCCAGTCTTGCAATATCAATGCTAGCTTCTGTATGACCTGCTCGTTGTAGAACTCCACCCTCTTTAGCAACTAAAGGGAAAATATGTCCTGGTCGGCTCAAGTCTTCTGCTGTTGATTTCTCGTCAAGCATGACCTCTATTGTTTTTGCTCTATCAAACGCTGAAATTCCTGTTGAAACGCCATACTTCTGAGTCGCATCAACAGAAACAGTAAAAGCAGTTCCTTTGGGGTCTTGGTTTTTATCTACCATTGGGGTTATTTTTAGTTTGTTAGCCAAATCAGACAACATTGGAACGCAAACCAATCCTCGCCCATGTGTTATCATAAAATTTATATTTGCTGGTGTTGCAAATTCAGCAGCACAAACCAAATCGCCTTCATTCTCTCTATCTTCATCATCAACAACAACTATCATTTTACCTTTTTTAATATCCGCAATTGCTTCTTCAATTGTATTAAATTTAAAATCCATGTTCACTTAAAAATCCTTTCGTTAGAGAACCACTTTTATTTCTATTCTCTAAATAATTAACAACATACTTGCCTAGAATATCTGTCTCAATATTCACAAAATCACCTTTTTGCAACAAAGAAAAATTCGTTTTCTGATAAGTAGAAGGAATAATAGAAACCGAGAAACTATCCCTTGTAACGTCCAGAACAGTTAAACTAATGCCGTTTAGAGCAATTGAAGCTTTAGAAAATAACTCTTTTAAAATAGCCTCTCCTACACTGAAAGATATTATCCATTGGTTAGTTAAGGCTTTGATGTCATTTAAAGTTGCCATGCCATCCACATGTCCTTGAACAATATGTCCTCCCAAAAAAGAATCCATTCTTGCAGCTTTTTCTAGATTAACTTTCTCGCCAACTTTAAGTTTAGACATATTCGACTTAATCAGCGTTTCGTTCATAACATCTGCTTGAAAAAAAGAGCCACCATTTTTATTAACAGTTAAACATACTCCATTAACTGCAACGCTGTCACCAACAACTACTAGCTTCAAAAAATCACTTTCTACTGAAACTTGTAAGGAGGAATATCCTTCGGACTTTGTTATAACTTTTACAATACCTTTTTTCTGAACAATTCCAGTGAACATTACTTAGTTTGCCTTTCCAGAAAGCTCTTGTCTTCTTTCAACAATTCTTCCCAAAATACCGTTCACAAACTTAATTGCTTCTTTCATACTATATTTTTTAATCAAATCAATAGCTTCAGAAATGATAATTTTTACTTCACACTCTGTAAATAAGAGTTCCCAAATAGCTATTCTTAAAATAGCTTTATCTATTAAGGAAATTCTCTCAAACTTCCAATCAATAGCATACTCAATTATCCAATTATCTATAAATTCCTTGTTTTTGATTACTCCATAAAAAATCTCAGAAGCAAACTCTTTGGTGTCATCAATATAGGAATCTTTCTGAAGAGTATACTCCAAAATAAAATCAGCGTTGTCTTTCTGAATTTCGTATTGATACAAAGCTTGCATCGCCAATTTTCTGGACGTTTTTCTCTTACCCATTAACTCAATCTTCCTTTTTAAATATACTTATTCTAATAAATACTTAATGTGCGTCTCTATATAATCAGTATATATCTCACCTTTTATAAAATCTTTTTCATCCAAAATCTTCAGATCAAAAGGAATTACAGTCTTAACTCCATCAATAACAAATTCATGTAAAGCTCTTCTGGCTCTAGCTATTGCTTCAGCTCTATCTCTACCGGTAACTATTAGTTTTGCTAGCAAAGAATCGTAATTTGGAGGAACTTTATAACCTTCATACACATGGCTATCCACTCTCACGCCTGGCCCGCCTGATGGCAAATAATGTTTAATTTCCCCTGGACAAGGCATAAAATTCATAAAAGGATCTTCTGCATTTATTCTAAACTCTATGGCATGTCCTGTTACTTTAATATCCTTTTGAGTATACGAAAGCTTTTGATGAGCAGCGACTCTAATTTGCTCTTTTACCAAATCAACACCCGTGACTTGCTCAGTAACACAATGTTCAACTTGGATTCTAGTATTCATTTCCATAAAATAAAACTTCTTAGACTTATCAAGCAAAAACTCAATAGTCCCAGCACCTCTATAACGAATGGCTTTGGCAGCTTTGACTGCTGCAGCACCAATCTTTGTCCTAATTTCCTTTGTAATTACCGGTGAAGGAGATTCTTCCAACAATTTCTGATGTCTTCGCTGGATAGAACAATCTCTCTCCCCAAGATGGATCACATTACCGAAATCATCTGCCATGATTTGAACTTCTATATGCCTAGGTTTTTCGATAAATTTCTCAATATAAATATCTCCATTCCCAAAAGCTGCTTTTGCTTCATTAGAAGCCATGTTGAAAAACTTTTTAAAGTCTTGTGCTGTTTTAGATACTCTCATACCTTTACCGCCACCACCGGCCACTGCTTTAATCATTACTGGAAAACCAATTTTCTTTGCTACTTTGGCGCCTTCATCTGCGTCAGCGACAATACCATCAGAACCAGGGACTACTGGCACACCAGCCTTTTTCATTGTTTCTTTTGCGACAGCCTTATCACCCATCATGGAAATATTTTCTACTGATGGACCAATAAATTTAATTTTATTAGCTTGGCATACTTCTGCAAAAACTGCGTTTTCAGCTAAAAATCCATATCCAGGGTGAATCGCTTCTGCACCTGTTACTTCTGCAACACTTATAATCGCTGGAATATTCAAATAACTTAACGCTGATGATGCTGGACCTATACAAAAAGCCTCGTCAGCGAGTTTAACGTGAAGCGAAGTTTTATCTGCTTCAGAATAAACTGCAACCGTTTTAACTCCTAATTCTCTACATGCCCGAATAACTCTAACCGCTATCTCTCCTCTATTTGCAACTAATACTTTCTTAAACATTGCTTCTCCCTTGTTTTTTTTTAGCATATAATTATATCATATTACTTTAATGATAGGAGACAAAGATGAAAGCACTACAAAAATTATTCACGAATCATATCTTTTTGCTGATAGTAATCGGCATTTTTTTATTTATTATAGGCAACAATAACTTTACTTTATTTGACAATTCCGAAACTAATTACTCTGCAGTAGCTCAAGAAATCATTCAGACTGGTGACTATTTAACTATGCACTTTAATAATGAAAATTGGTATATTCATCCCCCCTTATACTTCTGGATATCCAGCACCCTCTGTCAAACTTTTGGCTGGAATGAATTCAATCTTCGCTTACCTGAAGCAATCTTCGGGATACTCGGACTAATCATGGTTTATCTGATAGCAAAGCTTTATTACTCTAAAAAAACCTCTTTCTATAGTGCAATAATTCTGGGGACATCTTTAATCTACTTTGTCATAAGTCGCTTAGCTGTCTTTGATACTTTACTGAACACCTTTATACTTTTAGCAGTTTATTTTTTCTTAAAATCATATCTAGAACCAACAAAAAAAGGTAAATACTTCTTCTTTTTTGCCATCAGCTGTTTTCTGGGAGTAATGACCAAAGGACCTATTGGCTTGGTGCATCCTTGTGCAGTCATAGTTGTTTTCCTTTTACTCAAAAGAGATATAAAGTTTCTATTGGATAGAAAAGTAATCTTAAATTTCCTTTTGTTTCTACTGATAACCTCACCTTGGTATATTCACCAATTAATCACAAACGGAGCTCCCTTCTTCGATAAAGCCCTTCGTGATTACACTTGGTACAGATTCTTTGGAGTTGTGGAAAACCAAGCAGGTCCTTGGTGGTATTATTTCCCTATGCTCCTTACTTTTATTCCCTGGATTTTCTATCTCCCAGTTATTATTAAAGATACCTTTATTAAAAATGAAACAACTAAAATTAAAGACATAAAATTATTTAGCTGGATATTTATAATTTTTACTTTTATTTTCTTTAGCTTTGCAGGCACAAAGCTGCCAAGCTACATCTTTGGGATGTTTCCCTTTATGTCGATATTGATTGCTGACCAACTAGAAAGTTTAAAAAACAAAAAAACTATAATTTTTTCAACTATCTTAACCTTGCTATTTTTTATTTCACTTTTCATCTTCAGTTTACAATACAAATTACCACTACCTTACACCAAAGAAATGCCGTTATTTATAACGTTTTTCTTTATTCCCGCTCTTGTAGTTGCAATATTTTCTTACTTCTTAATCAAAGAAAAGGTTTCCAAAGCAATGCTAGTTATTACCACAGGGACAATTATTTTTTGTCTATTTCTGGTGTTCTTTTTTTTCCCACAACTTGATAACTACAAGGACAGTAAGCACTTTGTTGAAACAATAAAGAATCAAGGAATTAGTGACTATACGGTAGGAGTTTATGGTCATTACACCCCATATCTTATTTATTATTTAAATCAAAAAATTTACACTCCAAATAACCTTGAAGAAGTAAATAACTTAATTAATGTGAACAAACCACTATTTATCATGGCACGAAATACTGATAAAAATAAATTACTTGAAAACTATGCTAACAGTAAAATTCTAGATACATATATAGAGTTTTCGGCACTATTAATAACAGAATAGAAAAGGGGCTGACAATGTCAGCCCCTTTTAATAATTTTGATCAGAAACAATAATTATCGTTTCTTGGTGGATTTACTTCCACTTGTGATCATTTTGTTGTTAATACATAAGGACGAATCACCATTGAACTAACGAATTGACTACCCTCGCTCCCTAAAAGCATCCATCCGTTCTGTTTTGCAATTTTCTGTGTTGGTGTTTCGTACATTTTTTTCTCCTTCATTCGCCCTTTATATTAAGTTATCGGACTAAAAAGAAAAAATTCCCAAAAATCTACAAAAACTATTGTGAAGCATCGAAACATGGTATCCCTCTGTTAGGTCCTCTTCATCAAAACCGTGGAACAATAAAAACTCATTTGGATCATAAACAGTTTCTACCGGCTGAGGGTTAAATAAATCAAAGTAATAG
>JAQWCF010000036.1 GCA_028706105.1 Candidatus Margulisiibacteriota bacterium | reverse complement strand
ATTAAGATATTTCCTAACAAAGTCTATCTCAAGATAAGATAGCTTAGACTTGCGTGTCGCAAAGTATTGTCGAATTCTATATGTAACTTTAGCCATACACACTCCTAGTGTTTAAAGTGTCTTGTCCCTGTCGCCAACATCGCCATCTTATTGTCATTACATACCTTAACGCTTTCTTCGTCTTTTATAGAGCCTCCAGGCTGAATAACAGCAGTTATACCAGCTTTAGCAGCTAATTCCAAACTATCTCCAAATGGGAAAAAAGCATCAGAAGCTAAAACAGAACCTTTGGCCTTATCCCCTGCTCGTTTAATAGCAAGCTCTGTTGCTTCAACTCTGCTCATCTGTCCCGCACCAACACCAACCAACACACCATCTTTAACTAAAATAATGGCATTGCTTTTAACTGTTGGCAAGATATTCCAACCTATTTCCATATCATGTACTTCTTTTTCCGTTGGAGTTCGGTCTGTCACAACTTTCCAGTCATCAGCAGTGGTAGGATCAATGTCCTTCTCCTGCACTAACAGTCCTCCATCAACTTTTCTGACATCAAATTCTCCAATATCTTCAAAAAAATCTTCTTTAGCAAGCAAACGAAGATTCTTCTTCTCACTAAAAATTTTCACCGCTTCCTCTGAAAAAGAAGGAGCAATAATTACTTCTACAAAAATCTTAGCTATTTCTGTTGCAGTTACTCCATCACACTCTCTGTTCAATGCAACAATGCCGCCAAAAGCAGAAATAGAATCAGCTTCATAAGCTTTTTTATAGGCATCAACAATATCTTCCGCTACTGCAGCACCGCATGGATTTGTATGTTTCACAATCACCACACATGGCTCCATAAAGCGCCTGCACATAGAATAAGCGGCACTCGTATCCAAATAGTTATTAAAACTCATCTCTTTACCTTGCAACTGCTCTATGTTGAGAAGTCCTGATGGCGAGCCGAGCTGATAAAGAGCTGCTTGTTGATGAGAATTTTCGCCATAACGTAATATCTGGCTCCTGGATAGTCCTAGCGACATTTCTTCTAAAAATAACTCCTCGCTCGCAAATATTGGAGCAAAATAAGAAGAAATCACCGCGTCATATCTAGCGGTATGAGAAAACGCTTCTAGTGCTAATCTTTGCCTAAGCTTAACAGAAACTTTGCCTGTTTCACGTAGCTCAGAAAGCACCTCGCTATATCGCGCAGGGTTTACAATTATAATAACATCCATAAAATTTTTTGCTGCTGACCTAATCATCGTAGGACCACCAATATCTATCATCTCAATTATTTCGTCTAAACGGACACCTGGCTTCACAATAGTTTCTTCAAAAGGGTACAAATTTACAACAACGATATCTATCAGTGGTATCTTTAACTCTTTAACCGTATCCATATGTTCTTTGTTATCACGTTTAGCTAAAATCCCTCCATGAATATTAGGATTAAGCGTTTTCACCCTACCATCCATAATCTCTGGATAATGAGTAAGCTCAGTAACCGATTCTACCTTTAACCCAACTTCATTTAGTCGTTTAAGTGTTCCACCGGTTGAAAATATTTCTACGCCTAATTCTACAAGTCCCTTAGCAAACTCCTCTATTCCATCTTTTTTGAATACACTTATTAATGCTTTCATTTACTATCTCCTTTCAAGTTACAATTTTCAGTTTCTAGTGCCCAGCTTTTAGACACTCCCTCTGCCATAACCCATTCACTACGTGCAAGCTTATGACGTCTCCCTCTCAAGAGGGAGAAAAAAAGTTACGTTCCTTCCCCCTCTTGAGAGGGTGCTATTGGGAGTGTTCCCCTAGCTACTATTTTTATTGCTTCTGTATAAAGAACATGTTCTTTTTCCAAAATTCTTTCAGCTAAAGTATCTTCGTTATCATTAGGCAACACAGGAACTACTTCCTGAATAATTATTGGTCCAGAATCAAGTTCAATTGTAACAAAATGTACCGTACATCCAGAAAACTTCACACCAGCATCTAATGCTTGCTGTTGTGGATGCAACCCTTTAAATGAAGGCAAGAGTGACGGATGAATATTTAGTATCTTTGCTGGGAAAGCATTAATAAAGACAGGAGTTAATATTTTCATATACCCAGCTAGAACAACCAAATCAACGCCATGTTTTTTTAAAATATTCACCAATTCAGCATCATATTCTTCTTTGGAAGTAAAACCTTTGGGGTCAAGGAACACAGAAATCAAACCATATTCTTCCGCTATTTTTAACATCTTTGATTCTTTATTAGAAATAACAACCACAACTTCTGCCTTGAGAGTTCCGTTTAATATATTCTTATAGATAGCTTGAAAGTTTGAACCTCTACCAGATCCTAAAACCCCAAGTTTAATCAAGACTCAATAATCCCCTCAAGTATTACTTTCTTCGAACCTTTAGTAATCTTCCCGATAACCGTAATCGCTGGATCTTCTGCCATGATTTTATCAGCTGTTTCAGTGTCAGTTACCATTATCATGCCCACACTCATATTAAATGTTTTATACATTTCATGGTCACTTATCTTTCCCACTCTTTGTATAGCCTCAAATATTGGCAACTTTTCCCAGCTATTAGTATCAATTACAGCGTCTAATCCTACAGATAATACACGTTCAACATTTTCTCTAAGTCCACCACCAGTTATATTTGCAATAGCATGAATGTCATGCTTAGAACAAAGCAACAAAACCTTCTGAACATATATTAGTGTTGGAATTAAGGCTTCTTCAGATAAAGCTTTTTTCGCTTCACCTTCTAACCTATCAATGACTTTTCTTGCTAAAGAATATCCGTTGCTATGCAGTCCAGAAGAGGGAAGCCTAAGGATAACATCTCCAGCAGTAACCTTGTCGCCAGTTATTGCTTTCTTCTTATCTACAACACCAACAACAAAACCTGCTAAATCATAGTCGCCCTTTTTATAGACATCTCTCATTTCTGCGGTCTCGCCACCTATCAAAGCACATCTAGACATTTTGCATCCTTCAACAATGCCATCAACAATCATAGCAACCTTGTCTGGTTCTAGCTGATGTATTCCAATGTAATCCAAAAAAAATAAAGGTTTAGCACCTAAGCAAATAATATCATTTACACACATCGCTACTAAATCAATACCAATAGTATCATGCTTGTCTTGCTCTATTGCTAATAATAATTTTGTCCCGACACCATCAGTACCAGAAACAAGAACAGGCTCTTCGTATTCAGAAAAATCAGGACAAAACATTCCACCAAAACTACCGAAATTATCTAGGACCTGCGAATTAAAGGTACTCTTAACCTTTGGGGTAAATTTCTTAACTGATGCATATCCAGCTTCAATGTCAACGCCAGAATCTTTGTATGATAGTGATTCACTCATTTATTTTTCCACTCCGTTCCTTGTTCTTTTAAAAGGCAATTTTCAGTGATTAGTATAACATAAAGTTAACGCTCCCCCTAGTACCCACTACTCATTTTTTGCATTTAAAACTATTAATATATGTGATATTTTTCTCTTTTATAATCAATCCTCACTATGTCTTTCTTTGTAGAAATAATTTGACCTTGAGATTCTTGGCAGGGCAAAAGAATAATGTCGGCTTTAATTAATGGTAACTTTCCATTAACCCTATTTAACAAAGGGAAATAAGCTACGCCGGATATTTTATCAACAAGTGAAACATCTCTAATAATGTTTACTCTTATTAATTTATCATGAAACTCAATGGAACCACTCTTATTACTAATCTTCATCTCACCAAAAGAAAGCGTATCCCCAGCCTGTAACGATAAACGTTTACCCACATCTCCTTTTAACTGCAAATCAACAATCAAAAACAATGTTGGCTGATAAATTTTCTTTAGTAAGTATTTTTCTTTTTCTAAATCCTCTTCAGAAACTATCATCAGGCTCTTATCTTTATTAATATATACAACAGCAAACCAATCTTTTCTATTATAAAAATATAATTCTCTTTCTGCTTGGTCTGTAAAAAACCAAAAATTTACTATAATTATAGATATCAGGATTATTACAAAGGAACTCCAATACTTACGAAACAACTCTCTTTTATAAAGCCAGGTAAAAACAAATAAATAATAAACTGCAACATTTATAGTAAAGGCTTGTTTAAAAAACACACTCCTACCTGGCAGAGAATACAAAAAATCAGCTACAGTTTTCATTATAACCATTAAGCCAAAGGTAAACTTAAGTAATGGTATTGCTAATAACCCACAAACAACAGAAAGAACCATCCCCATAAACCCTACAATAACTACAACTTCAACAACAGGGCCAAACAACATATTGGCAAACAAAGCCAAAACATCAAATCGACGATTGATTAAAAAAATAATGGGAGATGTTAAAAGTATCGGACCTAATGAAACACCCAAGGGCTCTTCTAGGAACTCTGGAATATACTCATTCTTTTCTAACATTTTCTGAATTAAAGGAGAAATTTCCACAACAGAAAATGTTGCGCAAAAAGAAAGAATAAAACTAAGTGAAAAAAGCATCCCAGGTGAATAGATAAGCATTACTATTCCCGTCAATGCTAAGACTTGAAGAGTTGTCTTTGCTCTATTATCATAATTCAAAAATATAGTTATTTGCATCATAATAACTGCCCTTAACACAGATATTTCGCCTCCAACAAATAGCAAAAAAATGACATTAAACAAAAGCACGACTACAAAATTAACTTTTTTAGGAAGATTAAAGACAGAAAGAAACTTAAGCAGAATGCTGGTAAGCAAAGCGACTTGCGCTCCAGACACCACCAACATATGCAGTAATCCTAAGCTTAAAAACACATCCTGAAGACTGCTATCTAGTTCGATACCATTGACCCCAATCAAAAGACCAATCAAAAAATTTGCATAATATTCAGGGAGATATTGTTTAACATTAACAATAAATTTATTTTTAAGGTCATAAACCCACTTCAGCCAACTATCTTGCACTTTGATTATTTGTCTTGGAAAAATTGATGCGACTGGCTTACTTAATAGCTCCAATTTAGTCATGCTCTTTTCAACCATCAAATTTCCAGCCACGCTAACCTTGTCACCCAATACCAAGTTATGTTGTTTCTTATAAACCATAAACTCTTTACCAGACAAAACATCATCATCAATTACCTTACACAGAAAACCATAGCTATAAGTATTTTTAACAAATCCTTGCAAGCGGACTGCTGGAGCAACAAGGCCAATCTCTTGGAACACTTTTGCCTTATTTTGAATTACAAAAAATGTATAAAAAAAGAATATTGAAAAAATAATTGTTAAAAATAAAAAAACCCTATACTCTTTCCTTTTAAAACCAAACAAAAGCAGACCAAACAATAAAACAAAGAACCCAAAATATATCTGCGCATATACTGCTGCAATAATCGCAACAATGATTGATAAAAACACCACAATTAACATACTTATAAAATATCAATTTATTATTATAACGTCAAATATTTATATTATATATTTAACTACGTTATAATAACTGCTTTCCCAAGTTCAAAAAAATGATATAATCTATACATATGAAAAAAGATGACATTTATTCTAAAGAAATGGACCCACTACCAGCTTTCTCTTTTAATGAAAATGTTGCAGAAGTTTTTGACGACATGATTTCCAGATCTGTTCCCTGCTATCAAGACACGCAGATGTTAATAGCAAACACTGTCCTTAATTTTTACCAAAAAGGAACAAATATCTATGACCTTGGTTGTTCAACTGGTGAAACATTCAAAACACTAAGCAAATTATCTCCAAACATATCAAGCATGATTGGCATAGATTATTCTCTGGCGATGATTGAGAAAGCAAAAAATAAATGCAAAGACCTAAAAAACATTAATTTTATTTACGCTGATGTGCTAAACATTCAATATGAGAACACTTCAGCGGTAGTCATGAACTATTTATTGCAGTTTATGACGATACCTAAAAGAGTTGAATTATTAAAAAAAATTAAAAATGCACTAACTCCTAACGGAACTGTTATTATTTTTGAAAAAATCATCAGCAAAGAATTCAAAGATGACTTTATTAGTATCCATGAGCTTTTCAAAGAACAACAAGGATACAGCAAAATGGAAGTCAAACAAAAACGACAAGCACTAGAAAATGTATTGATACCACTAACTTACGAAGAGAACAAAAGACTGATTCAAGACGCAGGCTTTACTAAAGTTGAAAAATGCTTTCAATACTTAAACTTCTGCGGGATACTCTGTAGTTAATATGTCAATATTATTCATTTTTACTCAAATAAAACAAAAAAAAACCTATATTCAAACCCATCCTCCTCTTGGAATTAGTTATTTAATCTCGTACCTAAAAAGCAAAGGGCTATCTCCACTTGGAATAGACCTATTAATCGATACCGAGGAAACTGTTTATAAAACTATTGCTGACAATAAAATTGAATACGCTTGTGTTTCTGTTTGCTATAGAACAATTCAAACAACAATTGAATTATCTGAAAGCATTAAACTACGATATCCTAATATCAAAATAATTTGGGGAGGTCCCCATGTTGAATTTTTATTAGATCATTTAAATCAAACCTATCTTGATTACCTTATCTTTGGTGAAGGAGAAGAACCTTTGTACCAATTATTAACCAATATAAAGAATCCAAACTTCAACCCCTATAGCATACCTAATATTGCTTTTTTGTTTAACAACCAAATACTTCAAACTCCAAGAGTAAAACCAACACATACGCTTGACTCTTTACCCTTTCCAGACAGGGAATGGGTGGACATAAACAAATACCTAAAAACAATGGGTCCAAAATCATGCTATATAATAGGTAGTCGTTATTGCCCTCATAATTGTAGCTTTTGCATAAACTCTTGCAACAACAATCCCTTTAGATCAAGATCTGTTCCAAATATCATTGAAGAAATTCGTTTTATAAAAAAAACTTATCCTCAATATACACAATTCTTCTTAACCGACGAAACACTGAACCAATCAAAAGAAAGATTAGTTGAATTATGTACTGCCCTAGAAAAAGAAAACATTGAATGGACTGGCAATATGCGTGTTGATAACTATATGGATGATAAAGAATTAATAGAATTAATTAAATCTTCAGGTAACAAATTTATTGAGATTGGAATAGAAAGCGGCTCTCAGCAAATATTAAACATGAATAACAAAAATATTTCATTAAAAACAGTAGATTCGTTTTTAAAAATCACTACTTCTCTTAACATGCCAGTAATTTGTAATTTTATGATGCCACATTTTCAAGACACACCTGAAACATTAAAAAAAACTATGGACTTAATAATGCATTTATCAGCTAATTACTTTATTGTACTAGTTATTCTAAGAACAGTAATTATGCCAACTGAAAAAAACAAGCAAATTATTAAGCAATATGGGATCATTGCCACTAGTGATGGAACAATCGTAAAGACAAATAACCTCCCAGATTATCTAATAAACAGCTTCTTGTCTAAAGCGCAAGAACACACAAAAAAAAATACACTGAAAAATGCTCAAAAAATATTCTTATCCCAAGGATTTGATTTGATGAATTCTATGGAAGTTTTCAACTCCTTAGACTTTAAAAACGATAAAAGCATTAATGACCTATTGTCTGCTTTTCTATAAAAACATCAAAACATAAACACACTGTCGATATTTCTTAAATAAACCTTTATAATTCTAAACATGTCAGAACTCCTACCAGAAACGTCAGTCTATATTACAAATGATACCCGTCAAACCCGTTGGGCTATCCCCTATTCGCACGAAGCAACTAACGCTAGAGCCAATATTTTACTTTATAAAAACAAAAAACATATTAAAGACAAAGCTGTTTTGGACCTAGGTTGTCATTTCGGAACAATGACATCTATCTGCTCATCCCTTGGAGCAAAAAAAATAGTTGGAATAGACGGAGATGGAAGCCTAATTAAACAAGCAAAAAATTTCGCAATACAAGCAAAATCAACAAATGTAGAATTTATTAAACAAGATGTCATAGAATATTTAACCAATCTTGCAGAAAACTCCTTTGATACCATACTTTGTTTTGGCCTTCTTTATTACATTCCAGACAATTTCCATCTACTTAAACTCATGAAAAAAGTTGCCAAAGAAGCAATAATCTTAGACACTTTCACTGCTTACTATAATATTATTCAAGGAAAAGATGGTCCTAAGTATTTCCAAACTCTTTCTGAAGATGCATTACAACAACCACTCATGCTTCACTCTATTACTAAAGCAAAAAAACAGAAACACTACGAGCTTGAGCAAAACACTTTCAAACCCCAGCCAAAGCAAAATCCGCTAACTTTGCTAACTTGTCCTACAAAACAATTATTAGAACTTTATTTTCAAGCCCTAAATGTAAGTTACAAACAATTAAACTGGGAAAAACATCTTAAAAATCCGAAGATGAAATGGCAAGAATTAGAACCACCTAAAGCAAAAACAAATTTACATTGGAGCGATATTTATTCAACAGGAGTCAGAGTCAGCTACCTAATAAAAAAGTGAGCACAGCTCACTTTTTTAAATCCCCTACTGCTATCTTACCCCCTGCAGTCCGATAGCAGTCCCCGTATCTATATAATCTCTTATGCCCTATTTTCTGTTTTTTAAACTTCTTATTTTTAATTTTCTCTTATCAAATAAAACAACAATCTTTTTTTCAAACCTTTTTTAAGCGGCCACGTTAAAATAACCTGCCAAATTTTGTTTAAAATCTCTTTTGGCAATTACTGGAGCAAACTCTTTATATTCCAATTCACCATCTAATATCCCTAAGATACTTTTTGCGTTATCAACTGATGTCCATTTTGAATTATTAATAACAAACTCAACACGACAAACATCTTTATCTTTAATAATAAGCTCTAAGCTTTCATCCTCAATAGAATTGTTATAAAAGCTTATTTTGTCTTGCATTTTTTTCAAGACCATTTCATAAACTTCTTTTTTATCAACATTTAACATAACCATATCTTCTTTGGTTAATACCTTTTGTGCCAAACTCATTTTATTCCCCCCAATTTTTCTTTACATTAGAGCTATTCCCTTTATCAAAGCTCACTAAACATTAGAAATATGAATTTTTTATGTTTTATCTGTTTAGTTAACTACGTCGCTGTTTATCTGTTGAACTGTTCAAAGAATTTGGTTTATTAACTTTTATCCAAAAAATAAAAACATCAATAATTCCACAGTTAAACAAATAAACAATTCAATATTTAAGCTTTTGAACTTTAGCCTTTAGCTTTAAGCTTTTAGCTTTAGTCTTTTCGCTATATAATAAACAAAACCCTAAGGAGGCACATTATGAATCAATCAAAAACAAATATTGCTATCAGTTCACAAAAAACTTTTTTTAACAGAGTTTTCTCTTGGATGACACTTGGACTACTCGCTACTGGGGTAACATCCCTGTACGTTGCATCGTCCCCAGCACTTATTAATTTTTTTCTAGGTAACACCATTATATTTTTTGGATTAATTATCTTACAGCTATTTGCTGTTGGCATGCTTGCCGCAAAAATTAACTCCTTTAGCGAACAACAAGCGTCTATGATCTTCCTTGGCTACTCCATTCTAAACGGCATTACCCTCTCAGGCTTATTTCTAATGTATACTGGCGCTTCAATTGCTCTTGCTTTCTTTATCACTGCAGGCACTTTTGCTACCATGACAATTTATGGCTATACAACAAAAAGCGACTTATCAGAGATGGGACAACTTATGTTCATGGGGCTCATTGGAATAATAATCGCGAGCGTAATTAATATGTTTTTAAAAAGCGAGTTTATGTACTGGTTAATCTCTTATGCAGGTGTTGCAATCTTCATTGGACTGACAGCTTGGGATGTACAAAAACTTAAGCTTATTTCACAAAACGCAGCTTCTGAGGAAGAACACAAAAAACTGGCAATATTTGGAGCATTAACGCTTTACCTAGACTTCATTAATCTTTTCATTTTAATGTTAAGAATAGTTGGGAACAGAAACAGAGATTTTTAAAGGAGAAGTAATGGGACAAACTATAACGGAAAAAATTTTAGCAAAAGCAGCCAATAAAAAAACAGTAACACCTGGCGAAAATATTTGGGTTAACATTGATGTACTTATGACTCATGATGTTTGTGGGCCAGCAACAGTCGGTATTTTTGAAGACAAATTTGGAAAGGAAGCAGAAGTTTTCGATAAAGAAAATTTAATAATTATTCCTGACCATTACATCCACACTTGTGACACAAAAGCTCACCGAAATGTAGAAACACTTAGGACTTTTGTTAAAAAACATAATATTCCTAACTTCTATGACCCCGCAAATGATAGCTATATGGGCGTTTGTCATGTAACAATGCCTGAAAAAGGTCATGTCCGACCTGGCGAAATTATATTAGGAACGGATTCTCACACTTGTACTCACGGAGCGCTTGGTGCTTTTGCAACAGGAGTTGGCAACACTGATGCGGCCTTTGCCTTGGGCACTGGAAAAACTTGGTTAAAAGTTCCTGAAACTTGTAAGTTTATCCTGAACGGAACTATGCCAAAAAACCTGATGGCCAAAGACCTTATCCTGCATGTAATTGGTGATATCGGCGTTGATGGAGCAACTTACTGTGCCATGGAATTCGAAGGCACAACAATTGACGCATTGTCTATTGATGAAAGAATGACTATTTGCAACATGGCAATTGAAGCTGGTGGCAAAAATGGGATTATTGCTGCTGATGAAAAAACCATTAAATATGTAAAATCTAAAACTAATAAAAAGTTTGAAATCTTTAAAAGTGATGAAGATGCAACTTATAAATACGTAAAAACCTATGACGTATCAAAACTTGAACCATGTGTTGCAGCGCCTCATTCTCCTGATAATAAAAGACTTGTTAGTGCATGCTCTGATGTAACAATAACTCAAGCTTACATTGGTTCTTGCACTGGTGGCAAAATCACAGATTTTATAGCTGCTGCAACAATCCTTAAAGATAAAAAAGTAAAGGTTACTACTTACGTTGTACCTTCTACAACTTTTATTGAAAAGGAAATGAAAGACACCAAGATAGACGGAAAGTCTTTAATGCAAATATTTGCTGATGCTGGATGCAAAATAGGTCAACCGTCCTGTGCTGCTTGTTTAGGTGGACCAGATGATACTTTCGGACGTACACACGATAAGGAAATAGTTGTCTCTACTACAAACAGGAATTTTCCTGGCAGAATGGGTTCAATGAATTCACAAGTATATCTTGCTTCACCATATACAACCGCAGCAAGTGCATTGACAGGTAAAATCACAGACCCTCTCAGGTTTTTATAAGGAAAGGCAGAAAAATGAAAGAAAAAATATCAGGCAAAGTTTATGTGTTAGGTAATAACATTGATACAGACCAAATTATTCCAGCTAAATTTTTAAGCTATAATCCTTCCCTTGCTGAGGAAAGAAAATACTTTGGCAAATATGCTCTCTCTGGCGTTCCGGAAGGACAACAAGGACTACCCGCTGGCGACAAACCTTTTATTAAAGAAGGGTTTAGCTCAGAATATAAAATTGTGATTGGTGGTGAAAACTTCGGATGTGGCTCATCTAGAGAACATGCTCCTCTGGCTCTAAATGAAGCAGGGACTGAAGTAGTTATTGCTAACTCTTTTGCGAGAATTTTTTATAGAAACTCAGTAAATGGTGGGTACATTATTCCTTACGAAACAGAACTAACGCTTAACAAATCCTTTAAAACCGACGATATGGCAGAAATAGATATTGTTAATAATTCTATTAAAAACGTAACAACTGGAAAAGTTTTTGAGCTAAAGTCACTTGGTGGTATATTACCTATTCTTGAAGCTGGCGACATTTTCAAGTATGCTAAAGAAAATAACATCAACTAAGGAGAAAAACTATGGAACCATGGATTATCAAAGGACCGCTAATAATAATTTTACTCATCTTAGTTTTTCTATTTGTTGGATGCATTGTTCAAGATGTAAAAGCCAAAAGACCATTTTTTTTAAGGATAAAAGACAAAGAATAATCTGAAAAGAAAATTGACATTGTATTACAATAATTACAATACAACTAATAAAAAGGTGAACTTATAATGGTTGACTTTATACTCCAAGAAAACAACGATGGACCTTTTGATTTTCATTCTGCTTTAAAAACATATACTTATGACCAAGATAAATTTATCCACCCTCAAATAACTTATGCAAAAACATACAAAAAAGTCATTAAAACCATTGAAAACACAAAACTAATTACAATAACTGAAGAACTCCCTGTTTTTAGCTATGATTTCTCTAATGGGGAAATTACTACTCACGGCAAGGGAGTAACCAAAGAACAAGCAAAGTCTAGTGCAATTATGGAATTCTGCGAAAGATATAGTTGGCTAAACTTTGACTATAAAAATGCCCCTGGTTACTTGGTAGCATCATTTATCGAGCTTGCAGAAAAAGACGATATGTCTTACATTGAGCCTGCCTTTGTTTTCCATAGCTCCGAAAAACATAAAGAACTCGAAGCTAAAATAAAATCAATACCTACCAAATGGATTGATGGATTTTCTTTAACAAACAACAAAACAGTCAAATACCCTCTTAGTTGGATAAATTACATACACGGTTCCAATGGGATTTGTACTGGAAATATCAAAGAAGAAGCTATTGTCCAAGGAATCTGTGAAATTATTGAAAGAAACAATTGTAATAGATTCGTAAGGAATTATAAAAATGAAAAAATAAATATTATAGATAATAATAGTATTGAGCATGATTGGTTTAAGGACATCCTAACTTTTTTTAAAAAAGAAAAAACTCAGCTTTTTCTTTTACATATCTCGACTGGTTGCAATTTACCTGTTGTCCTTGCTTATTGTATAAATGACACATTCCCTCAGTCCTACAGCAAGGGAGTAGGATATGGCTGTCATACTAACCCAACTAAAGCGGTGTTACGTGCAATCACAGAATACTTCCAGTCCAGAACAGGTATTATTGAAAAACAAAAAAACGTAGCATTTAAAAAAATTTCTACTAAACATAATTTCATCTACTACTTGAATTTAGACATAAACTGGATTGATAAAAACAATACACGAATTCCAATAAACAACATAAAAGACATTTCTGATAATGATTTTAAAAAAGAAATAAACACTCTTATCGATATTACTAAACAATATGGGATGGAAATAATTATTGCAAACAAAAAACACCCCAAACTTAACGTGCCCGTCTATAAGGTTTTTTCACCCCAGGCAGAACCACCAATGAACCTAAGCCCACACGCACATATGCCCGAGTGGATAATTGCTCAAATGTACTATGAAGCAGAAATGGTTAATGAATCAGAAGATTTTATCAAAAAAAATCAAAATAAAATAACTGATTTTGATGATTCTATCTTTGATAATTTTACAGAACCAATATTTGGCAAAACTATTTCTGACTTTGCCAAAAAAACTATGAAAACGATGAAAATGAACTCAAATATGTTATGTAAAAAAAATTATTTGTTAGTATTGTCTGAGATGGCTTCCGTTGACAAAACCGCAGAAGAAAATATAAATAAATATTCCAAATATTAAGGTTATTAACTATTGCCTTTCAACGACCCTATTTAGAAAGATTGATTATCTTTAAAAGAGATGATATCTTTTAAAGACTACAAAATAAACCAACAAAACCAACTTTGGTGTGACAGCTGATTACAACATAGAAAAAAGGGAACTGCTTTATGATTGATTTTATTCTTAAAGAAAATAATGATGGTCCGTTTGATTTAAAATCTACTCTGAAAACATATACCTATGATCAAGATAAATTTATCCATCCTCAAATAACTTATGCAAAAATATACAAGAAAGTTATCAACAACATAGAAAATACAAAATTAATCACAATTGAGGAGGAACCTCCTGTGTTTAGTTATGACTTTTCCAATGGAGAATTAACTACTCACGGCAAAGGCGTAACCATTGAGCAAGCAAAATCCAGTGCAATAATGGAATTCTGTGAAAGATATAGTTGGCTTAACTTTGACTATAAAAATACTCCAGGATATATGGTTGACTCCCTTAATGAATTGTCAAAAAAAGACGACATGTCCTACATTGAGCCTGCCTTTGTTTTCCATAGCATTGAAAATTCCAAAGAATTTGAACCTCACTTAAAATCAATCCCGATAAAATGGATAGACGGATTTTCTTTAACAAACAATAAAACAGTCAAATACCCGCTTAGTTGGATAAACTACATGCATGGTTCTAACGGGATATGTACCGGAAACATAAAAGAAGAAGCTATCGTTCAAGGGATATGTGAAATTGTTGAAAGAAATAATTGCAATAAATTTATAAGAAATTATAAAAATGAAAAAATAAATATTATAGATAACAATAGCATTGAACATCCGGGGTTTAAGGAAATACTTAAATTCCTTAAAAAAGAAAAAACAGAACTTTATCTTTTACATATTCCCACTGGATGTGACTTGCCTGTTATTATGGCGTGGTGCAACAATAATGATTTATTGCCACAAATAATCCAAAGTGGCGTAGGCTATGGTTGTCATACTGATCCTGTAAAAGCTGTCTTACGTGCCGTAACAGAATATTTCCAAGGCAGAACTGGAATTATTAAAGCCCAACAAAAACTTCCTTTTAAAATGGCAATGACTAAAAGTAATTATATTTTTAATCTAGATATAGACATGCAATGGATTGTTAAAAACAACAAACATATTCCAATACATAATATAAAAAATATTTCTTCAAATGATTTTAAAGAAGAAATTGATTGCCTTATAGAAATTACGAAACAAAGTGGCTTTGAAATAATCATTGCCAACAAAAAACACACAAGGCTAAATGTCCCAGTATATAGAGTTTTTTCTCCTCAAGCAGAACCACCTGTCGACCTATGCAACAACTATTATATCCCTGAATGGATAATTGCCCAAATGTATTATGAGGCTGGTATGATTGAACAATCAGAAGAAATTATTGAAAAATATAAAGATCAGATTCCTGGATTTATGTATTCAATGATTAATAACTTTGCAATCCCAATGTTTGGTTCTGGTATTTCTAATTTACTAAAAAATATTATTAAGTCTACAAAATTAAATGCAAACCAGTTATGTAAAAAAGATTATTTGATTGTCCAAGAAAGTGTTGCTTACATTAAAAAAAGTGCAGAAGAAACTTTAAAAGATTTTACTGGCTTCAAATAACGAAAACTATTTAGATAGACATACCCTTTTTATGGTCATCCTTTAATTTAGAAACTATGTCACGTTGATTATAATGACTTGCATCAACATTATTTAATGTATCAAGATTGTCTTGCAACATCTCTTTCTCTTCGCTTACTTGTACCTCTTCATCTTCACAAATATTGCCCAAAACCTGAACTTCGGTTGTCTCTTTATGCTTTGCTATCTCTTCCTTATTTGTATTTATTTGTTTTTTTATTTTCTTCAAATCTGTTTGGAAAATTTTCTGTATCCTATTTTCAGCTTTTTCAATATCTAATTTAAAAACATTTACTTCTGATACAACATCTGCGTTTTCCTGATTGTCTTGTTTTAAGTTCAATTCAATTTGATTTGATTTTGAATATTCCTGAACACATTCCACAACTTGGTCCATTTTAAACTCATCAATAGACACTAGCCCTTCATCACTTAAACCTTCTAACCACATCTGAATATCTTGAGGAGAATAATCGGACCGTACAAATGGTCCTAGCTTTTCTGTTAACTCTTCCATTTTATTTTCCAATTCTTGTTTCTTCAAAAGAAGTTTTGCTAAAATCTTCTCCAAGCTATTTGCCCCAATCTGTTGAATCTTCTCATTCAAATCAGCACAAACCTGCATTTCTTGGTCAAGTTTAACCCGATCAACTTTTGCAACAATAGCCTTATTAGAAATATCCTCTTCTTGTACAACATAAAAGTCATCATTTATCTCTTTACGTGCATTTTCAGCACAAAAAAGATAATCTCTAATTTTCAATAAATTTCTGCTTTGTGGATAGAAATCAAGGATACCATCCAAAACTGGTATAGGATAATAAGCTAACACATCTTTTAACCGATCTGCACTTTTGGATTCTTGTAAAACTCCCTTAAAAGCTAAAACTAATTGATTACTAAAATAACCCACTTTTGCATCATGAAATTTAAGCTTATCCTGTTTATAGATTAAATTTGCTATCTTTCCTAAATTTTGTATTTCTTTTACTGAATATCCTCGGATACCTTGAGAAACTTTTTTTAAAACAAAATCAATAGCCAAATCAAAATTTTGTTTCTGATCAAGATTACTTAAAATCTGTTCTATATTCATTGTTTATTTGCCTCCGCCACCATTTTCTCAACGAACCCACTTTCTGATAATCTACCTAATGCTTTTGTGATAGCTAATTGAAAATATTCAGGAATCTCTTCTGTATCATTAATTTCTTCTCTTTTTACTAACCCCTGTAACTCTAACTCTTCCATTTCATCAAAAACCTCTTTTGTAATCTTCTTAAGGAGCTCAGTTTCTTCCTCCTTAAATTTCTCTACTAATCTTCCAGTACGCTCAACCAATGTAGTAAACTCATTAATTGCCTCTGGCTCAAGTTCTTCAACCTTAAAACCATCTAGTTTAAGTAATTCTTCTGCCACTTCAGGATTAAACTTTTTAACATAATTCATGGGGTCTGAGGAAACTATTGCTAATATCCTTTTGTGCTGTTCTAGATTTATTGGAATAATATATCTAATGGTTACTTCTATAAAGATATCAGCCCTATCTAAAATAAAGCTATCTTCCTGGAATTCAATATACTTTACTAAATTAATACTATCAATGGGTGTCATTAATACTGCATTTTCCAAAAACATTTCAATGTTCTTATCTATTAAATATTGCTTAACCGATTCATATGAATATGCATCAGAATCCTTGATCTGTTCCTCTACAGATTTAAGGTCAGAAAAAGTTTTTAATTCACCCACTAGTTCTTTTAATCGATTTAACACATTATGCTTTTTGCTCATTGTTTTTAATAAACCTTGCAAAAGACTAGAACCAAAAGCCTTATTCGAGCTTAGGTTTTTAAAATCAATACTTTTGAAAAAACTATGCATATTCAATTTATCATCATCTATCGAGTTATCCCGAACTGATAAAATAAAACTAACAATTTGTTCTACGGATGTTCTTTCTTCTGGATCCTTAATAGATGAGGCTTTGCTTTTGATATTCTCAATTTCTGCAAATAAATCAGACATAAACTGCTCTGAATTATAAACACTAAAATAAATATCATTTTGCATATTATAAGGAACAAACTCTTTCTTCTCTACGTCTCTCCATCCTACTGCGTATGTGTCTGCAATTTTAACAATCTTATTATAAAAAATAATAAAATCTTTCTCTTCAGTATAGGGATTACATTCATAAACACCCTTCATATTATCCATAATTCTCATTAATGCTGAAAAATCGTTGATATTCTTTATAACTCTTGTCTGTACCCACTCGTCTTTAATAATCAGAGTCATGCTGACAATGCTTTCCATAACGACTTCTACTTTATAGATATAGTCTTGGATAGTAAATTCAAAAACATCTTCTTCATATTTTGGATTAAAGGAAAACTCAGACATATCATCTAAATACTTATTAATAACCTCTTCTGAAAAATCCCCTGTTCCTCCTACAGATAAAGGAATATCCAAAAAATCCTTCATAAGCTTATATAGTTTTGGTCCTTGAAAAGCATCTCCATAATCTGTACTTATATCAAGAACTGGCATATCTTCCCAAGGTTCT
>JAQWCF010000035.1 GCA_028706105.1 Candidatus Margulisiibacteriota bacterium | reverse complement strand
CAGTAAAGGAAGAATGCAACTTATTCGTCTAGACACTAAAGACCACCCGCAATTAAAAGATAAACAATTAAGTATCTTAAAACAACAAATATGGAATTTCCCTTTTATGGTGGTGCTTGTAGTCAGAAAAGAAACAAATTTTATTCCAAAAGGCGACTTCATCCTCACGGAAGAAGACCACATCTATATTATGATTAATCGCAATGATATCAAGAAATTATTAGCAACTCTTCAGCCCGTTAAAAACAAAAACAAAAAAGTTATAATTATGGGTGGAGAACAAATTGCAGTTAACGTGGCAGAAAAATTGGAAGATATCTATTCTAATGTTGTTATTATTGAAACAAGCCAGGCAAGATGTGAAGAAATATCTGAACAACTTGACTCGACAATAGTTATCAAAGGCGATGCAACAGAACTAAGTCTCCTATTGGAAGAAGGCATTCAGGACACAGACATGTTTATCGCTGCTGGCATAGATGATAAAAAAAATCTATTAGCTAGCATTTTAGCTAAAAATAATGGAGCAAAAAAAACTATTTGCTTAATGAAAAGACCTGACTATGTTTCGCTAATTAACCAATTAGGAATTGACCATATTGTCGCACCAAGAGTAAGTGTTTCCAATGAAATCATTCAACACGTCAGAGGTGGAAACATTACATCATTTTATGCTCTTCCAGAAACTAACATTGAAATAGTTGAACAAGAAATTACGAAAGAATGTGCTTTAACAAAAAATAAATTAAAAAATATCACTATTCCAAGTAGCTTAATAATTGGTGGAATTATAAAACAAAATAACAATACTCTTATCCCTTCTGGTGATTATAAATGTAGCGTAAAAGATAAAGTCGTCATCTTTGCCAGAGAACATTCCCAAAAGGACATTGAGGAATTAATCGACTAATGAACCCTAGGAGTATATTTTTCGTTCTTGGAAAAATGCTTACATATTTTTCGGTTATTATAATCGTACCGTTAATTTATGCTTTTTTTGACAGTAGTAGCGATGTAACGCCTTTCATTATGACTATTTTTTTTAGTTTAGGCATTGGTTTTTCTTTTCAATTATTAACCAGAAGAGTTGCAGATATTTCGTTAAAAGATGGATTTTTAATAGTTGCTCTGGGCTGGCTTCTATATTCTGTTATTGGTAGCATACCTTATCTTTTTGCTGGAACATTTAGCAACTTTGGTGATGCCTTTTTCGAAACAATGTCTGGACTTACAACTACCGGAGCTACAGTTATGACGCAGATTGAAGGAACACCAAACGCTATTTTATTGTGGCGTTCTATTACCCAGTACATTGGAGGCATAGGAATTATCGTCCTGGCTATTTCGGTGCTACCAGAAATTGGACTAGGTGCTGTAAGGCTCTTTAATTCTGAAATGCCCGGCCCTACTAAAGAAAAAGTCCTACCGAGAATAAAAGATACAGCAAAAATTATATGGCTCATCTATATTGCAATAACCGCCTTGCAGGTTCTTCTTTTAAAATTAACAGGACTGAGCCTTTTCGATGCCATTAACCATTCTTTTACTACCATGTCCACAGGAGGATTTTCCACAAAAAACTTGTCTATCATCAGCTTTCATAACCCTGCTGCTGAATGGATAATCATTTTATTTATGTTTATTGCCGGACTCAATCTAACCTTGCATATCAATTTTCTGAGAACAAGAAAGTTTAACTACCTTCATAACAGTGAATTAAAACTCTACATTGCGATCATTCTTGTAGCCTGGGCCTTTGTTATGTTTAATGTTCAATATCATCTTGGTGGCAATTTTTTAGAAAACATTCGCTTAGCTGGATTTCAAATAATGTCTATCATTACAACTACTGGGTTTGCCAGCGCTAATTATGAACTCTGGCCTCACTTCAGCCAGTTCTTGCTGGTTTTTCTAATGTTTTTTGGAGCTATGGCCGGTTCTACTTCTGGTAGCGTAAAGATGGGAAGAATACTAGTAATGGGAAAAAGTTTATCCAAAGAAATTACCAAGGTTCTTCATCCAAAAATGATCTATAAAATTAAAATCAATAAACAGGCTGTACCTGAAAATATCATAAAAAATATTTCAATTTTTATTTTCCTCTACTTTTTAATCTTTATCGTCTCCTCGTTAATTCTAACTCTCTATAATATAGATATAATCACCTCAACTAGCGCTGTTGCCGCTTGTCTTGGCAATGTTGGTCCAGGGCTAGGGCTGGTTGGTGCGCTGGATAATTATGCAGGATTACCTATGAGTGTTAAATATTTTCTAGCATTTTTAATGATGGTTGGTCGGTTAGAAATATATACCGTAATTATTATTTTAACTCCAAAGTTTTGGAAAAAATAACTACTCCTCTAACTTCAACTTATCGCTACTTTTAACTAAAACAATGCTCTTAAAAGATTCTCTATATGGATTGTATTGTTTTAAAAAATCACTACCATCTTCTCCGAAAGATAGTCCCAAAAAAACGACATCCGCATCCTTAGAATATGTGCTTATGGAACAACAGACTTCCTCTGTATCTAAGACAACACAAACCTCTGCATCGATTCTAGAAGAAACTAATAAGTCTTCAAGTTCTTCTTCTGCTTGGTTAATTTTCAACTTATCATCAACACTTCTCATCAACCTGAGCTTTGCATTCTTAATTTTATTACCATGAACAAGTAAATGGGCCAGCATCAGCATAAGAGCTCCGTTTGCTTCACCTCTCCACCAAACATCAACAACTGAAGTTTTGGAAGAATCCAACAGAAAGTCCATTGAGCCATCAAAGATGGCAATGTTTTTCCCATACATGTTGGCGAATCTAATGATTTCTAGATAATCTTCTCTCTCTTTACCTTCTTTATCCGACCACCCCAAAAGTAGTGTATTTGGCCTAAATCCTTGGAAACCATAGGTTTGAACTATTACCTTTAATCCTTCCAGATAATTATCAGCAACCACGACATCGCCAAGAGTCTTGATTTCTTCATTCTTTGTATAATCCAAAAGCTCTTTTTCAGCCTTAAATTTAGCCCTTAATGGATTACCTTCGTAGTTACGAAGAACCCAAAGCAAAGAGATTGTTCCTTTACTCGCTTCAATGGTTTTTCCAAACTTAATCAGGTCTATTCTATCTTTTGGCTTGCCTGTTAAAAGCAATATTTGTGGTCTCCAGTTTTTCATTTCGATTGGTTGGCTTTGAAGCTTAATCATATATTCCTTAATCTTCTGAAAATAATACCCTGTTCTAGAATCCTTAAATTGTTTTTTTGTTTTGCTTCTACTTAAATAATTATTAAGTCCAAATAAGATTAAAAAAGCAACCACCGCACTAACAACATCAATAATCAGCATAACAACTACAATCACAACAACACCAATGAGTGAAACAATCCAATGGTTGTACTTGAAGCTTGGTCTGAAAGATGGGTTTTTTGAATAAGACTCGATGAAAGTCGAGTAGTTCATCATCCCATAAGAAATAAGAAAAAACATTGTGATTACTGGGGCAATAGAGTTTAAGTCAGCAACAATAATAGCAATAGCAGCAATAATAAATGTCATAATAACCGCGCGCTTTGGTTCGCCTGTTTTCTTGCTTCCCACCGCAAAAAACTCAATAAAAGGAAGAATTTTATCTTTAGAAAAAGCCTGAAGGATGTGCGGAGCACCCATGAAACTACCTAATCCAGAAGAAATAGTAGAAGCGAAAACGCCAAGAATAATCATCGCAGGAATAAAGGAAATTGTTTGCATGACATAATAATCGGTTAATAGCTGTTCTCTACTAGCAGTTCCTGCAAGCAAAATAATTGCTATAAAATAAACTATAAACCCAGCAAATACTGCTAAAAAAGTACCAATCATAATACTTTTTTGAGGTGTTTTTAAGACACCAGAAAGACTCACTCCTTGAGTAAACCCAGTTACAGCTGGAAAGAACAAAGCAAACATAAGCCCAAAGCTTATTCCTGGAAGATAGGCAGGCTGAAGATTACTTAAAAAAATACCTTGATCAAACTGGATAATAGAACTTACAAAAAATACCAGCAAAGACAACCCCAAGGCTGCAAGAATATAAACTTGCACCTTGCTAGCAATATCTGCTCCTTTATAAGCAGGAATAAACAAAACCCCTAAAGTAATCAATCCTAACAGCTTTTGAAATTCAACAAGACCTGGAAAAAGACTAACAATTACCTCACAAAAACCAATAATATACATAGATACCGAAATAGTCTGAGCTAAATATAAAATAATTCCAATTGCCCCACCATGACCCACTCCAATGCTTCTAGAAATAAGGTAATAAATGCCTCCGCCTTTAACCTCAGACATATTGGTAGCAATAGATGCCAAGGAAAAGGTAGTAATAACAGAAACAACATGACAAAGAACTAAGATTAATAAAGCAGACAATAATCCAGCATTACCAACCACAAAGCCAGACCTTAAGAAAATTATAACACCAATAATTGTCAGGATGTTGGGAGTAAAGACGCCAGTAAAGGTAGAGAGCTTTGGAGAATTCATCTTACAGAGATAATAATATGATAATTATTAAAAATCCAGTCTATGCATATCACTATTACGAACAACTATATAATTACCCCACATTTTCCTACCATCGTCGTTGGCTTTGGCAACTTCAACGGCATCAAAAGGTAGGTCGGGAATAAAGCCTAAATTAGTAATCAAGCTGTTTCTTTGTCTGTTAATATGCGAAGGGATAATTAACCAATGATTTGGATCAAGATAGTCCCAAATATGGTCAATAGAGATATTAACTGCATTACCTAAATAATAAGGAATCTGATATAAAATCTCCTCCTTTTCATTAACAACTGGTTGGTCACCAAATACCAATGGATCATTTTCAAATTTGGATATTTTTTCTGAAACTATTTTATCAAAAGCTAAAGCTCTCTCTAGTTGATCCGTTATGCATAGAACGTGAATTTCTTCTTTAGTATTTAATTCCATACCAAAAAGAGGTACTATTCCAACTTTTTCGCACTCATACTTAAAGGCAGGACAATTTTGAGAAGAATTATGGTCTGTAAGTGCAGCCATCTTTAGCCCTCTCTCCACCGCATTTTTTGCAATAAACCTTGGAGACATATATAAATCTGCACAAGGAGAAAGACATGAATGAATATGCAAATCAGCTAAACCAAGCTGATTTAATTCAATAATCGATTGCTTATCCATAAATTAAAGCATTTGACCAATGAGAACACTTGCTTGAAATTGATTTAAATCTGTAACAAAAACTGCTACTCGTTCCCTCTTGGCTATAGACATAAACTCGTCATCTGTTTCTCGGCCATTACAAATAATCAAAGAGTGTATCTCCAAAAGTTTACAAACTGCTAAAGTGTTTTTGTGTGCCTGAATCGTAATTAAAACACCTGCTTCACTAGCATTTGCCATAACATCACTCAATAAATCAGAAGTATAACCTGCAGAAACCGGAGCATCCTCATAATCTGGCTGGACTAATGTCAACTCGCTAACTTTAACTAAATCTGAGATTTTCATTATAACTCCCTTCTTCTATTTGTTTTCCTTAATCATGATAGTGGCTTGGACAATCGTGCCTTTTCCTGCTTCTGAAGAAATACTAAACTCATCTGAAACGCGCTTAACATTGGGAAGACCCATTCCAGCACCAAATCCAAGAGACTTGATTGTGTTATCAGCAGTAGAAAACCCTTGTTTTAAGGCTTTGTTCACATCCTCGATTCCTGGAGAATTATCTCTGGCGATGACAACTGCCTTTCCTTTATCTAAATAAAACTCTAATTCACCACCATCTGAGTGAATTGTTATGTTTATCTCTAATTCATAAGCAGCAACGGATACTCTTCTGACAAGCTTGGAATCAAAATTTCTTTCTTTTAACAATTTTTTTATTTCATTTGAAGCCTTCCCAGCATTAGAAAAATCCATCTTTTTTATCTTATAAACTTCTCTCAAAGTAATTAAATCTGGCTCAGCTTCACTCCTTATTTCACTTTCTAACCTAGCTACTTCTTGGTTTAACTGATAAAGAAGTTCATGTAAAATATCTCTACTCGTGATAATTCCAACCAGTTTTTTGTTTTTATCAATTACTGGAAATCTGCCATACTTAAACTTTTCAAAATATGTTATTCCAAAAGCAAGAGGCATATCATCCTCTAAAACAATTACGTCTGTGGACATGTGGTCCTCAACTAATTGTTCCATATAATTACCATCAATTGCCCTAAAAATATCATCAATGCTAATCATCCCCACCAACTCATTGTTCTCAACTATAGGGATACCTGTAACTTCGGCTTCCTTCATAAGTGTTTTTGCTTCTTTAATGGTTGCCTTTGGTGACGAAGTAATAAGCTTTCTTGACATAATATCTTTGATTTTGGAGCGATAAATGACATCTAGTAAAATTGAAGGAGAATTTTCTTGAAATAACTTAATACTTTTATTAACTGGCATAACTACCTGCCTTTCTGAAGATCATATAAAAAACAACTGGCATCATACTTAGTAAGATCCGAAGAAAATAAGTTTATACCAAGCTCTTTGGATAATTCTTTCATATTTTCGGTGATTTCTTTACCATTAACAATGATAACACCTGACATGTCCATGATACTTGCAGTTCTAATTGATTGGTCTGTTGCTAAAGAAGTAATAAGGAGATTAACCTCGTTACCTATCACTAATACATCACTCATTAAATCTGAAGCGATTATATGATGGATAATAATTGAATCTAAGTCAGCAGTTTGATTGATTACTTGTAGGTCTAGTCTTGAGGTGATTTCTAATAACGATATCGGTCTTCGGTCTGGAATCATATGCTTTTTCCTTTTTCCATAAAATTAATATAATAAAATAAGTTTTCAATATTTAATTCCAAATTAACATTATTCACAAAAACTCCCTCAATTTCCCTTAAATTAACTCTAGCAAAATTAAGAAAACCCTTAACTCCAATTTTAACTAACTTGTCGTATACCTCTGCAGCAACATTGTCTGGGACTGAAATAATTGCTACTTTGATATTATTAACTGAGACAAACTCTTCTAGCTTATCCATGCCATATACCTTGCAACTGTTTTCGTTATTTACTACCTCTGGGCTAATATCAAATCCGGCTATCATCTCAAATGTCTCACTATGAAATCCTTTGTAATTCATAAGCGCTCGGCCAATGTTCCCACAACCGACAACTACAATACTTTCTCCACTTGTTGGTCCAACAATATTAGTAATATCATCTAAAAGTTCTTCAATTTGATAGCCACCTCGTTTGTTTCCTGCAATCTTAAGTAAAGAAAAATCTTTTCTCACCTGAGACGCCGTAACACCAGCAGTGTCTGCAATATTATCAGAGAAAACTTTCAGCACACCCAAGTTCTTGAGCTTAAGCAAGGCATTTTTATACCTCAACAATCTAACAACCAACTCTTTATTAAATGTCATTTAAATCCTCCATAATGCCTTTAATGTTCCTTATTGTAACAATAAATAAATATTATATCAAATATTAAAGCACCTTAATGCTCATAATTCTCATAAAAAAGCCAAAAACAAACTTTTATATTGCAGATAAATACAACTTAGTACTATAATACACTATATAAAATTATCGTTAAGGTGGAGGCGACAATGTCAGAACAGATCAACTTTTCTAAAGAATTAAACGAATACATAGCAGAATGGAAGGACAAGCCGGGAAATCTAATCATGATTCTCCATAAAGTCCAAGAAGAATTTGGATACGTTCCAAGACAAGCAGCCTTGAAATTAACAGAAATGATAGATGTAAATTTAGCTAAAATTTATGGCGTAATAACTTTCTATCATTATTTCAAGCTAAAAGCTCCAGGAAAACACCAAATACAAGTTTGCATGGGAACTGCTTGCTATTTAAAAGGTGGACAAGACATTATTGATGAATTAGAAACAAATTTTGGTATACCAGTTAATGGCACATCCGAAGATGGCAACTTCTCACTTGAAGCGTTGAGATGCGTGGGTTGTTGCGGACTTGCCCCAGTTATGATTATTGACAAACAAGTATACGGAAAACTTAACACAGAGGAAATCCCTGCGATTTTAAAAAAATATAATTAAAATGCATCATACTATTTGTGACTATATTACAGACATCACGCAAAACTCCATTGAAGCTGGAGCGAGCCTTATTTCTATTGACTTCAAGGATAGCAATAACATTATTGAAGTAATTATCACAGATAATGGTAAAGGTATGGACGAAGAAACTATTAAAAAAGTCTTAGATCCCTTTTATACTGACAGCGACAAAAAACATGAAAGAGATGTTGGACTCGGGCTTCCCTTTCTTGCCCAAGGGATTCAACAGTCACAAGGAGAAATATACATTCAATCAGAAAAAGATAAAGGAACAACTATCAAGTTTTCTTTTAATACAAAAAATATTGACACCCCTCCTATTGGAGATAAAATTATTACCTATCTATCCTTAATTAATTTCCCCGGAGAATTTAACCTTGCCATTCAAGAATATAAGGAAACAGAAAAGACATCTTTTTCAAAAAAAGAATTAGTAGAAGCTTTGGGTGATATTAATACATCAGAGTCCCTTAGTTTATTAAAAAAATATTTAAAAGATAATATTTTATAGGAGGTAAAAAATGAGCAAACTTACACTGGATGACCTTAGAAAACTCCGCGGAGAAAAGGTACAAGAATATTCAAGAAGAAACAACGAACAGGATAATAGCTCCATAATTATTGGCATGGGAACATGTGGAATTGCAGCTGGAGCAAAAGACACGCTAAATTCTTTTGTTGAAGCATTAGACGAACATGGTCTTACAAATGTCAAAGTAAAGCAAACTGGTTGCATGGGCGCTTGCAATGTTGAGCCAACTGTTGAAATAATTGTTCCTGGAATGCCTACAATTGTATATGGCAACGTCAATAAAGATATTGCAAAAAAAATAGTCTTAAAACACATCATTGGTAAAGAACTATTAGATGACCATATTCAGGATAAGCCTGCTATGGATATCATAGACAATTAAAGAAAGGAATATAAAATGGCATACAATACCTTCGTACTTATCTGTGGCGGAACCGCCTGCGAGTCTAGCAAATCCGATGAAATGTATAAACTTCTACAAAAAGAAATTTTTGATAACAATCTTAAAAATGAGGTACAAATAGTAAAAACTGGTTGTTTTGGTTTTTGTGAACAAGGACCTATTATCAAAATATTACCTAGTGAAACTTTTTATGTAAAAGTAACACCTGCAGATATTAAAGAAATTGTTCAAGAACATCTAATTAAAGGTCGCCCTGTACACAGACTAGAATACAAGCCTTCCGAAGATCAAGGGAGAGTGAAGATAGAAGATATCGAGTTTTACCAAAAACAATTCCGTATTGTTCTAAGAAACTGTGGAATTATTGACCCTGAAAACATTAACGAATATATAGCAAGAGAGGGATATGTAGCTCTTGAAAAAGCTATCTTTGAAATGTCTCCTGAGGATATTATCAATGAACTAAAAATATCTGGACTCAGAGGAAGAGGTGGAGCCGGCTTTCCTACTTGGCTAAAATGGAATTTAACAAAACAAGAAAATGCTGACCAAAAATATGTTGTTTGTAATGCGGATGAAGGCGACCCTGGTGCTTATATGGACAGAAGCACACTGGAAGGCGACCCTCACTCAGTTCTAGAAGCTATGACTATTTGCGGAAAAACTATCGGTGCTAACAAAGGGTTTATCTATATAAGAGCAGAATATCCATTAGCTATTACAAGATTGGAAATAGCGATAAACCAAGCCAAAGAACTAGGACTACTTGGAGACAATATTTTAGGCTCAGAATTTAGTTTTGATATTGAAATAAGACTTGGAGCAGGAGCCTTTGTTTGTGGAGAAGAAACTGCACTACTTCGCTCTATAGAAGGTAGTAGAGGAATGCCTACCCCTAGACCACCATTCCCTTCCGTTAAAGGACTCTGGGATAAACCAACTTGTATTAATAATGTGGAAACCTGGGCTAATATACCTGTTATTCTTACCAAAGGTGCCGAGTGGTTTAACAAAATTGGCACAGACAACTCCAAGGGAACAAAAGTGTTTGCTTTAACTGGAAAAATAAATAATTCTGGGTTAATTGAAGTACCAATGGGAACAACACTAAGAGAAATTATTTATGATATAGGTGGCGGCATTAAAGATGATAAAAAGTTTAAAGCGGCTCAATCCGGCGGACCATCTGGTGGAGTTATTCCTGAACAATACTTAGATACTCCTATTGATTATAACAATCTAGTAGCTATTGGTTCTATGATGGGTTCTGGTGGATTAATTGTTATGGATGAAGACGATTGTATAGTTGATATTGTAAAGTTCTATTTACAATTTACTGTTGATGAATCTTGTGGAAAATGTGCTCCTTGCAGAATCGGAGGCAAACAACTTCTATCTATCTTAGAAGATATTTCTTGTGGTAGAGGCACAGAGCAAAGCATTAAAAACCTAAAAGATATTTCAATAGCAATGAACAACGCTTCTCTTTGCGGTTTAGGACAAACAGCTAGCAATCCAGTTATGTCTACCTTAAAGTATTTCGAAAAAGAATACCGTGAACATATCGAACAGAAAAAATGTAGTTCTGGCAAATGCAAGTCACTTATGACATTTACTATTGTTGCTGACAAATGTATTGGATGTACTGCATGTGCTAGAAAATGTCCTGTTAATGCAATTATTGGCACAGTCAAACAGGTACATATAATTGATCAATCAAAATGCATCAAATGTGGCGCTTGCGTTACTGCTTGTAAATTTGATGCTGTCATCAAAGGATAAGGAGAAATAAATGACTGAAAAGATGATAAAAGTTAAAATAAACGGAATCGAAGTTGAAGTACCCGAAGGAACCTCTATCCTAGATGCAGCCAAACAAGCTTGCATTAAGATACCAACCTTATGCTACCACGAAGACTTATTACCTACAGCTTCTTGTGGACTTTGTATTGTTAAAATAAAAGGAATGAACAAGAAGGTTAGAGCCTGTGCTACTAACGCTGAAGCAGGTATGGAAATTACTACCCATGATGCTGAATTATATAATATCAGAAAAATCGTGCTGGAATTAATTCTTTCTAATCACCCTAACGAATGTTTGACTTGCCAACGTAATGGTAAATGTGAACTACAAACACTAGCCAAAGAATTTGGAATAAGAGAACAAAACTTTGCTCCTCAACTTAAACAAAAAGCTATTGATAGCTCCACAACCTCTTTAATCCTCGATCGACAGAAATGCATTTCCTGTGGAAGATGCGTGCAAGTATGCCAAGATATGCAAGATGTTTGGGCGTTGGAGTTTATTGGCAGAGGCTTCGATATGAATATTGCTCCTGCTGGAGACCTTCAGCTAAATGACAGCCCTTGTGTAAAATGTGGACAATGTAGTGCACACTGCCCTGTTGGTGCAATTGTGGAAAAGGACGAAGTTGATAAAGTTTGGGATGGTCTTCACGACGAAACTAAACATGCTGTTGTACAATTTGCACCAGCAGTAAGAGTTGCTTTTGGCGAAGGATTTGATTATGAATCAGGGGAAATCGTTACCAACAAAATATATACATTATTAAGACAATTAGGTTTTAAAGCTGTTTTTGATACAAACTTCTCAGCTGACCTCACAATTATGGAAGAAGGTGCCGAGTTTGTAGATAAGTTCTTAAATAACCCTGCCAGCCTTCCATTAATAACTTCTTGCTGTCCAAGTTGGGTAGATTACTTAGAAAAATACTATCCATGTATGATTGAAAATTTCTCAACAGCAAAATCACCTCAACAAATGCTTAGTGCTTTGGCTAAAACCTACTACGCAGAGAAGAATGGCTTAGATCCAAAAGATATTTTCATGGTATCTGTTATGCCTTGTACTGCAAAAAAATATGAAATCTCCAGAGATGAAAACATGTCAGCAAGTGGAATTCAAGACACCGACGTTGTAATTACAACTAGAGAGCTAGTCAGAATGACAAAGTCCGCTGGAGTAATCTTTGATCACCTAAAAGAAGGAAAAGCTGATAGTCTTCTTGGTGAATACTCTGGAGCTGGAACAATCTTTGGCGTTACTGGTGGAGTCATGGAAGCAGCTATTAGATCTGCCTATTACTTAATCACCAAAGAAGATCTAGCGGACGTTGATATTAAGCCTGTTAGAGGACTAAAAGGCGTCAAAGAAGCAGAAATTGACATTAAAGGAACTAAAGTTAGGGTGGCTGTTGCCCATGGCTTAAGTAATGTGAAGAAAGTAATGAATAAAGTGAAAAAAGCCAAAGAAAACGGAGAAGAAATTCCTTGGCATTTTATTGAGGTTATGGCTTGTCCGGGCGGATGTATTGGTGGTGGCGGACAACCTTATGGTGTAACAAACACTATTAGAAAAAAAAGAACTGAAGGCATCTACAATGATGATAAAAAATCCAAAGCTAGATGTTCTCACCACAATCCAATGGTTCAAAAGGTTTATGAAGAATTTTTAGACCATCCAAATAGTCATAAGGCACATGAGCTACTTCATACGTCTTATACTCATAGACCTGTTTACTTAAAATAGTTGAATTAATAATAAATCCCAGCCTAGGCTGGGATTTATTATTTCAGCATGTTACTATATAGAGTAACTAAGGAAAATATTATGACAAACAACTACAATGAACTTATCAATATCTTTGCTTCCATCACAAATAAAGATGAGATGAAAAAATTTCTAGAAGAAATACTCACAGATAAAGAAAGAATCTCCATTACACTCAGATGGCAATTGATGAAAGATATAAATTCAGGAAAAAGTCAGAGAGAAATAGCAAGCGAACACCATCTGAGTCTTTGCAAAATAACAAGAGGCTCAAAAATACTAAAATCACCAAACTCTATTTGCAAAAAATACCTCAATCAGTAACTTCATTATTGACTAAACCTCTGTTTTCCAATACTCTATACGAGACAAATCTTAAGTAAAATTTAAGGAGCTATATAAATGGTAGAAAATAAAAATGCACAAAAGAATTTTGAGCCAATGATTTCAATAATAATTCCAGTTAGAAATTCAGAAAGAACACTAAAAACAACGTTTGAATATATGAGTAATATTGATTATCCAAGAGAAAAAATGGAACTAATTATGGCAGACGGCGATTCAACTGACACAACTGTTGATATCATTAAAGATTTTCAAAAGAAAAACAAATGGGTAAAATTTGTTCAAGTAAAAAACTGCAAAACTCCAGGACATGCTAGAAATGCTGCTATACTAGAAGTAACCGGTGAATACGTACTATTTACAGATGGTGACTGTGCTCCCAAAGCTGATTGGGTATACCAAATGGTGAAACCTTTCAAAAACGCTGAAATAGGTGGCGTTGGTGGAGAAGTACTAACACTTAGAGTAGACCCTAATAATTGGACAGAAGCTTATTGTGAACAAACCTTTTTCTTAAGCCCAAGAGGTAGATGTGGGATACAAGAATCTGGAATGATGCCAACAATCACAAAAGGATACCCTCATGAAGTTAATGGCGGAGATAATAGTCCTTTCTTTGCAACTGCCAACTTCGCAGTGAGAACAGAAGCTATCAAAAAAATTGGTGGAGAATTCTGGGACCAACCAACTGGTGAAGATGTAGACTTTTCCTTAAGAATAATGGAAGCTGGTTATAAGCTTTATTTTGCTAAAGAAGCAGTGGTAAGCCATATGCACAGAGCAAGTTTAGACCTCTTCAAAAAGCAATATTATGGTTATGGCTATGGCCATCCACTTCTAATCAATAAGCATGCTAAAACAAAAGGATTAGAAATTTATATCCAATATGGCAAAATAAAATTTATGCTACCTTTTCTTCCAAAAGGAATTATCCATATAGGCAACTTTCATATGATGAGATTATCCTTTACTGTAGCTATTCTTGCCCTAATCTTACGTTTAATCTTTAGTTCCGTTGAAAGCCTTGCCCTAGTATCAAACATTTCTATTCTGTCGTTATTGTTTTTCTCTGTACTGTATTTCAAGCCTGTTCTCAAGCTTAAGCCTTTGAACAAGTTTTTTACTTTTGCAAAAATTAGATATGCTTCGAACAAAGCTTTCTATCAAGGTGCAAAAGATGGTCAAAAAGTGTTTGGTGCTATCTGCATAGAACCAAGCTGGTAAAACAACAAAAAAGCCCTGTTAATCAGGGCTTTTTTATAAATAATCTCAAGGAGTAATTAATGACAAATTATGGATATTTTGATGATGAAAATAACGAATATGTTATAACAAACCCCAAAACACCGGTAAAGTGGATAAACTATGTAGGAACGTTAGATTTCGGTGGTATTGTAGACCACACCGGTGGATCAATAATTTGCAAAAAAGACCCAGCATTAAATAGAATTGTTAAATATATTCCTCAGCTACCCTCCTCTGACTTCAAGGGCGAAACTCTGTACATTAGAATTAAAGAAAAAGATGGATACAAAGTATTTTCTCCTTTCTTTGTTCCTACTCTAGACAAATATGACCGCTATGAATGCCATGTAGGTTGCTCATACCAAACTATAATTTCTGAATTCTATGGAATCAGAACAGAAGTCAAAATATTTGTACCAGCAAAGGAACAAGTTGTTATCCGAGACATCAAAGTAACTAATTTGAACGATAAAGATGTTGAATTGGACATAATTCCTGTTATTGAATACACTCATTTTGACTCATTAAAGCAATTTACTAACGCTGACTGGGTTCCACAAACAATGACAGTAGATGCTATAAAAGAAAAAGAAGGTACTGTAATCCATAAACAATATGCTTTCATGAAAAGAGATACTGCAGTTAATGTCTTTACCTCAAATCATCAAGTTGATTCCTTTGAAACAGATAGAAAAAAATTTCTTGGTGATAACGAGTATGGAACTTGGAAAAACCCTCTTGCTTTACAAGAGACTTCACTCTCTAACTATGAAACAAGAAGAGGCGACAACATTAGTGCACTACTTCACAAAATGGGGAGAATTAAAAAAGGACAAACCGTTCGAGTAATAACTTTGCTTACACAACAAGATAACATTGAAATGGCAATGCCAATAATCACAAAATTCAGACAAGAAAAAAATGTAGACAAAGCGTTTACTGACCTAAAAGCTTTTTGGGCTGACTACTTCTCTTGTCAGCAAATAGAAACACCAGACAAAGCATTTAATTCCATGGTAAACGTTCATAATCCAAGACAGTGTCACACAACTTATAACTGGTCCAGATACCTGTCCCTATATCAACTTGGGCTTGGTTCTGACAGAGGCATTGGCTTCCGTGATAGTTCGCAAGACACAATGGGCATCATGTCCAATATGCCAGAAAACGGAAAAAAACTAATAACAAATCTACTGAGCGTACAAAAGCCCAATGGTTCAGCCATGCATCAATATTTTCCTCTTACTATGGAAGCGAATGAAGGTGATTCTAGAGAAGACGAAGGACATAAATATTACGGTGATGACCATCTTTGGATAGTATTAGCTGTTTCAGCTTATTTAAAAGAAACTGGTAATTATGATTTCCTCAGTGAAGAAATTCCTTTCTATGAAAAATGTACTGCAGTAGCAAAAAGGGAAAAAGGAACAGTATTGGAACATCTAAAAAGATCTGTTAACTTCACAAAAACTAACACTGGCAAACATGGACTTCCTCTACTTGGTTTCGCAGACTGGAATGACACTGTTAACCTAAGAGGCAATGCGGAAAGTATGTTCAATGCCAACCTTTACGGTTGGGCACTAAAGGAATTAATAGAATTACTGGAATATATGAATGACAATAAGTCTGTTGAGGCCTATAAAAAAGACTATGAAGCTATGAAAGAAAACTATAACAAACATTGCTGGGATGGCGAATGGTATGTTCGCTACTTTCAAGAAGATGGCTCTACAATCGGTTCTTCCAAAAACAAAAAAGGACAAATCTACACTAACGGTCAATCATGGCCGATTCTCTCTGGTTTTGCTACAGAAGAAAGAGCTAAAAAAGCACTAGAAGCAGTAAACAAAAAGCTGAATACTAAATTTGGCATTAAGTTAAGCACACCTGGCTATAATGGATTTGACTGGAGAATTGGTGGAGTGTCTACTTATCCTCCCGGAGCCAAAGAAAATGGAGGAATCTTCCTTCATTCTAATCCTTGGGTAATGATTGCTGAAACAATGATGGGTAATGGTGACAGAGCATTCCAATACTATAACCAAATCAATCCAGCCTCCAAAAACGATATTATCGATTCTTTTGAATGTGAACCATATTCATATCCTCAAAACATTCTTGGCGATGAACACCCACAGTTTGGTTTAGCTAGAAATAGTTGGCTATCTGGAACATCGTCTTGGACATACCAAGCAGCTACAAAGTATATTTGTGGGATTCAACCAACTCACTTAGGGTTAAGGATTAATCCTTGTATACCTAAACAATGGAATGAACTTTCTGCTGTTAGAAAATTTAGAGGAGCTACTTACAAGATAAATGTTAAGAATCCAAACAATGTTTCTAAAGGCATTAAATCCTTTAAAGTTGATGGTAAAGAATTAGCAGGTAATATTGCTCCTGCTTTTACTGATGGGAAAGAACATAAGATAGACGTAGTAATGGGATAAGTAAAAAGTCCACGCCTAAGGCGTGGGCTTTTTTATTTAGTTACTTAAAAGAATCTATTTTGACCAACCTACATGTTTAGAAACTGCTACAAGAGAAGAACTGTCTAATACTATTGGTTTGCCATTTTTATCAACTAATTTTTCAACTGGTCCCTTATCTTCTCTGAAAATATTGTTTCCAGCTTCATTATTACCACCCGATATTGGCCCTCTTGAATATAATGTCCCATCTTTTGAAACAAAAAATGTCATTTGATCAACAGAAGACCTATGAATACCCTCTCCATTTGAAATAGTAATTTTTGCCATTTTTTGAGATGAACTGCCTTTAACATCAACAGGAGTCTCAAAAGCATGAGTTTGTCTGGTCTGACCACCAATTGTAACTTGTAAAGGATTTTGTCCATTCAACAACTCTTTAATAGGACTCTTATCATACTTAATACTAATTGATCCCATTTCCATTCCACTTGAAGCCATTTTTTACCTCCTTATATAGTAATATTTTTTATTTTTATATAATTAAAATTATCGTTAACATTAATAAATTCTAAGAAATTAGCATCATTTACTTGTTCTTTATTCTTTTTTTCTACATATTCACTCTCAGTAAGAATTGTTCCTTTGTTTATTCCATCAAAAACTTCTTGTAGTGATAAACTTGTCACTATTCACACCCCCTAAAATATTTACTTTTCTATATGATGCCCATTATTTTAATTTTCTAACATAAATATAACGCGGATAAGAGTATGTTTCTTGCATGAGGGAATAAAATAGTTTTATAAATTATTGTTTGGGCTATGAGTATTTGATGAATCACTATTAGCTAACATCCCTTGCCCTGCTGAATATATTCCGTTAGCTGATCCAAGGTCCAAATGTACAGTATTAAAAGTATTTACTGGATTTCCTCCTTCTGATCTATTTGTTACAGGATTCCATAAACCACTTGTAGGCGAAAACATCTTTATTGGCACACTTTTCCCAAATTCATAGTCCGTTAAGTCTGTAGCCACTGCCCTATCTCCTTCAATCCTGATATAAAACTTACCTAACGACTGATACAAACCACCACCACCTTGGCTTCCTTCCCTAAAAATGTCACTAATCTGTCTAGAAAAAAATAGTCCCAGCCCCCAACCTTGAGGCTCTCCATTATTTGGCAATATTTTCGGATAATCTTTAGGTGTAACCAATGCAGGTTTTTCAGCCGTTAGTTTAAACTGATTGTAATGACATCTCATCTGTTCTATCTAACCAAGGGAGAATTCTCGTTCGT